>JAEXTR010000235.1 GCA_023406915.1 Bacteroidota bacterium | reverse complement strand
CTCAAATGACGGTACTACGTGCGTAGACGTTTACGAAGCGTTAACTTCGGACCCGGGTTCGACTCCCGGCACCTCCACCAATCAAAGATAACCCGTCCCGAAATCATACCTGGTTTCCGGACGGGTTTTCTTTTTCAAGCGTTTTCATACTTTTAATTTACGATATCCAATTATCCTAAAATAGGGCGGTTTCTTATTTTAACTTCCCAATCTGCACCAGAACAGCAATTACTCCGTATTATCCCATTTCCTCACTCCGATTACTGAAAAAATAGTCCAATTTTTCTCCTAAATAAGCCTGAAAAATTTTCGATAATAGTAAGCACAATATTTTCTTTTCTCCTTTGGTAACATGGAAAACATCGAGACAGTCTGGAAAACAATTCCGGGACTCATACGATCATCTCTGACCTCGGCTCTTTCGGTCACTGACGATCAGCTTCTGAACCACCTCTCCGGGTACCGGGATAGCACCATTAAGAAGGCAATCTGCGATCAGCTGCCTATGGCTATCGTATTGATTAACCGTGCAGGCCAGATTCTGTATGTGAACAACAAGGCTGTTGAGTATTGGGATGTAAAGAACAGAGAAGCTGTGCTTGGGAAAAGCGTCACACTCTTCTTCCCGGATCGTACCAGGGTCTTTTCTTTGATACTGATGCTGCAGATTAAAGGACGGTGGGAGGGGATTCTTGAGACGAAAAGAGAAGATGAATCAAAATTCCAGATATTCGCCAGCCTCCAGAGACTCTACGATGAAAATGGTGACTACCTCGCCACTGTCGGATTAGCGTACCAGACCGAAAAAGACTTCAAAGAACAACGGTTAGAAGACCTGTACGAAGAGACCCTGAAGATTATCGCCGAACAGGGAAAAGATATCTATTGGAAACTGAACAGTGAATTGAAATTCACATTCGTCAGTCAGATGGATGAAAAACTAAGGGGGTATCACTTTTCTGAAGTCGTTGGTTCCAGTTTGATTGATCAGTTTACGCAATTCGGAAAAGGGCAGTTCGCTGCTTTCTATAGGCAGCGCCCTGAAGTTCCTGAGCCATTCAGTAGTTTTAGTGGTGAATTTGAGATGATCTGCAAAGACGGATCAACCAAATGGTTTGAAGTCAATGGTCACCGTATGCTGAATGCTGATGGAACGATAGACTACCAGGGGATATCAAAGGATATCACAAAAAGAAAAACGCAGGAGCAGCTTCTTATTCAGGGAAAGGAAAACTATCTGCGGCTCCTGGCAGCAGTCCCCACTCCACTATTTGTTTTTTCAACACGCGGAAAACTCCTGTTCCATAACGCAAAAGCCGAGCAGTTTCTAAACGCTTTCACTGAGGATAAAATCCATAATCAGGCTGAGTTGTTAATTCATCAGAACAGCGTGAAGCAGTATTTCGATACCGTCGTGGAAACAAACATTGCCATCAACGACTTTGAGGCAGAAATTAATCTGGAAGGTATTGAACCAAAAACCGTGCTTCTCTCAATCAGTAGCACAACGTTCAATGAAACTGCATCAGCAGTGGTGATACTAAACGATATTACCCGTATTAAAAACACTGAATTGAAACTGCGCGAAAGCCGCTCACAACTGGAAGAAGCACAGCGGAATGCACGAATTGGACATTATTTGTACGATGATATAGGGAAAATATTTACCATCTCGGATTCGGCAGCAGATATATTACGCGTGCCTGCACAGGATATTCCACTGGAACAGTTTATAAAAGCCATCGCTACAGAGCATAGAAGCAGTTTCAGATCTTTCCTGCATCAGGTTATCATCTCAGATGAGCCAAAGTACATTGATTGCAGGATGCTTTCACTGACCAGCGAGCAGGAATTTTGGGTTACTATATCCGGAAAAAGAGACCCGGTCCGGGATAAGTCCGAAAAAGTTTATATGGGCACAATGCAGGATATCACCGTCAGAAAACAGCACGAAATCAGAATGACGGAATCTGAGCAGCTATGGCGCTCAATCATTACAGCATCCCCCGATCAGGTTATTATCACCGACCGGGCTGGAAGAATTAAAAGCGTCTCAAATTCAACCCTCCAGATATTTGGATACGAAAGCAATGATGATATTAAAGGTCTGCCTGTACTTACATTTATTGTAAAGGACGACTGGCAAAGGGCAATTGAAGATTACTGGACGCTCTTCCTCACAAAGAAACGCTCCGTAAAAGAGTACAAAGCCGTTAGAAAAAACGGAAGTACTCTCGATTTCGAAGTTAGTGCAGAAATTATTTACGGTCTTGATGGCAGAATCGCTGGCGTGATATTCATTGGCCGTGATATTTCAGACTGGAAGCGCTCTAAATCGCAGATTGAAGAGCAGCATCAGCAGCTGATAAGCCTGACTGAAGAGTTGAAAAACTCGAATGAGATAAAGGATAAAATGTTCAGTATCATTGGGCATGATCTGAGGGGACCAATCGGCTCACTGAAGTCATTTATTAATGCAGTAATTGACTACGGTGATATTGACCCTGCCAGGATTATTAGCATCATGCGTATGATGAAAAAATCCGTGGACAGTACCTTTGAACTGACAGAAAATCTTTTACAATGGGCAAGGAACCAGCGGGGTGCCGTTGTACATGAGCCCAAGCTGCTTCCCGTTGCACTCATCCTTGATGAGCAGATATCACTCTATACCGATACCGCAGCCCGCAAATCAGTTAATATCATTAAAAAGTACCCTGAAGATATCGTGGTATACGCTGATGAGGATATGATACGCGTGGTGTCCCGGAATCTGATTTCGAATGCAGTCAAGTTTTCCAAAGAAAAAGGCAGAATCATTGTTTCAGTAACACTTCAGGAAGACAAAGCAGTTGTAGCGGTGGCTGATGATGGAATTGGCATGACAAAAGAGAACATCGAAAAGATTTTCAGTAAGGATATCACCATTTCAACAAAGGGAACCGGAAATGAAACAGGTGTGGGGCTCGGATTAAACCTCTGTAAGGATTTTGTGGCAAAAAATGGTGGCGAATTCCGGGTCGAAAGCGTAGTCGGCTTCGGCAGTACTTTCTCCTTTACTCTTCCTCTCAGGCACTCCTGAGCAAAAAAAAACGGCAGCCGAAGCTGCCGTAATTGTTCAATAAAAATCACTTATTACTTACAATGTTTTGCAAGCATACTGTCTACATCAAAGGTAGTCTGTAATTCTTTTGCCCTGCGAAGGTCTTTACATGCGGAGGTTGTTTTACCTTCTTTTACCTTGGCAAATCCACGGTAATAGTATGCATTTGCTCTGCCTGCAGGATCATAATTAATAATCTGGTCAAAATCTGCGTAGGCTTCAGTTAACCTGTCCAGATCAATGTAGAACACACCTCTTGCCAGTAATGCGCCCTCATAGTCACTCTTTTTATCCAGCAGTGTCTGAATATCATCCAGAGCTTTTTGTGATTCGGAAATCGCCCCGTAGGAGATTGCACGATAGTAAAGTGCGTCGTAATGATCAGGATCAGCAGCAAGCGCCTGTGTGAAATAAGGGATTGCCTTTTCATATTCGCCGGTCCTGAAAACTTCAAGTCCGTCAGCGTACGGATCCTTTGATGTTACCTTTGTATCATTGTTATCATTGTTGATGGGGTTTTCGGTTCCGTCACCAAACACAATATCTTCAGCATTGGGGTCACCGAGGAGCGAACCAAGATCATCCACTTCAATGTGTGCACCCTTTGCAACTGAAAGCCCAAACAAATAACTGACCAGAGGTGAAACAGGCATCGCTTCGGTTACAGAAGACTCATTAATCATCAGGGTAATGGTACTGTTATATACCCACATTGAGAGAGCATTCACACCCTGCTTGATTGCAGCACTGTTGGTCGGGGAAATCAGACTGCTGACTGCTCCTCTCTCAACTTTGTTGCAGAAATACTTACCGCCTTTTGTGATGCCAAAAACATACATGACGTGGTCAGGATCACCAAGCGCAATGCCTGCCTGGGCATTACCACTGTGCATCACCTTCACTTTTGCCGTCCCAACAAAATACCCATCCTTATATTCTTTGATATATTGCCGTGGCACATCCATTAAAGCATATACTGTTTCCCCGGAACGTGCATTATTGTTTATAATGTAGTTGCCATTGCTGACCTTTGCGGATACACCGCCTTCAGAAGTCTCGAACCAGTAATTATTGTTGGTTTCAAAATTGTCGTAGAAGCCCCATGCCTTGTTATCGCCTGTTGTAACATTTGTGCTGGACTCCCTTTCCATAATCTTTACGTTGTCAGCTTCCCAGGTCATATTTGCATTGATTGCAAAACCAAGATATTTACCGAATGTGGATTGCGCGGCATAAGTATTCACGAGTTCATCGTTGATGTAGAATGAGATCGTACTACCGATTTTTTCGATCTTAACGTTGTTCGTGCTGGCCTGCTGGGCAATCATATCGGATTCTGTCCAGGAAATCATATCTGTCCACTGACTCGTGAATTTCATAAAGGAATAGTATCCATTTGCCGTAATAGAAAAGAAAAGATACTGATCACTGTCACCGCCAAAGTAAATACCGAATCCGCGATTATCATCCCCTTTTACAAACCGGAGATCAGCCTGGATGATATAATCCTTCTGATAATCGAGTTCGATCTGATTCATTGAGCGGTACATGGTGCCTGAAGATTTATTTTCCAGGGTGTACCTTCCGGCTTTTACCTTAAAAACATAGTCGCTCTCTGTACCTTCGGTCCAGCCAAAATTGTTATTGGAAAATTTCTCGTCCAGCACAGTAGTCCATTCAGACTGACCAAATGCCTGAACCGGCAGGATGAGCAGAAAAAGAAAAAGAGTTAGAAATACTTGTTTCATAGTAAAGAGCCTCCGTGGATATAACACAAACATAAGCCAATGCAAAAATTAGTCAAAACCGGAAAAGGAATCAAACCCGTCATTCAGGAATTTTAGCTTATAAACCAGCTAAAAATAAAAACCAGAGATTCTGGATTTGTGTTTGAAATCACTCCCTGCACTGATAAATTAAGGGTAATAATTCCAAATAATTGATAATTCCGGAGCATTAATGCGCAGCATTTACTCTTCTCTTTTAACAGTTATATTACTTTTTTGTTCCATTTTTACCTTTGCACAGGAAATCAGAGTCGAACCCCCGTTTTGGTGGACCGGCATGAAGTCTTCAGAGCTTCAATTGCTTATTGAATATCCCGGCGTTTCAGGAATGATTCCTGAGATTGACTTTCCGGGCATAAGCGTTAGAGAAATCACCCCCGGTGATCATCCAGATTATCTTTTTGTTGATCTTCTGATAGATCAGCAAACAGCACCAGGAACCTTTATCATAACCCTGAGGGATAGGGAGGGAATGGAATACCCGCTGAGATATCAATTACAGAAAAAGCGGGAACGTGATACCATCCCAACAATTACCCCAGCGGATGTGATGTACCTTATCATGCCCGACCGTTTTGCAAATGGTGACGAAGGGAATGACAAGGTAAAAGGGATCTTTGAGGAACCTGACAGGTCAAAACTGAATGGGCGGTTTGGCGGAGACCTGAAAGGCATCACCGACCATCTTGAGTATTTTTCCAGTCTTGGTGTAACCGCTCTCTGGCTGAACCCTGTGTTCGAAAACAATATGATCATCAACTCCTACCACGGGTATTCCATCACCGATTTTTATAAAGTTGATGCGCGGTTTGGCGGTAATGAAGCGTACGTTACCTTCATCACAGAAGCCCACAAAAAAGGATTGAAAGTCATTAAGGATATGGTCTTCAATCATATAGGTACTCACCATCGCTGGATGAAAAGGCTTCCCGTCAATGACTGGGTGCATCATTTCCCCGAATATACCCGCAGCAATTTTACTCCTTATGTGATTTCTGATCCGTATGCTTCAGAATACGACAGAATGAGGATGAATAACGGATGGTTTGATTCGACCCTTGCAGACCTGAACCAAAAGCATGGCAGACTTGCAACGTACCTTACTCAAAATTCGCTCTGGTGGATTGAGTACGCCGGTATCGATGGTATCAGGATGGATACACAGCCATATCCTGATAAGGATTTTATGGCGCATTGGGCTGACCGCATCAGAACTGAATATCCCGGATTCTACCTCGTGGGTGAGGCATGGCTGAATGATGTTGCGCATGAGGCATACTGGCAGGGGGGAGGCAAAAACCGTGATGGCTATGATTCCCGTTTTACCGCAGTGGCTGATTTCCCTTTGTACTACGGTATCCTGAACGGTTTCCCTAAGGGGAACGATATCTATGGGCTCTACCGTGTCATGACACAGGATAACTGGTATCCGGATCCTTTCGTTAATAAAACGTTTCTGGATAACCATGATGTATCCCGTTTCTTTACTACTATGAACAATGATCTGGATGCCTACAAACTGGCAGTGACGTTCCTTCTTACAACCCGTGGTATTCCTCAGATATATTATGGTACCGAAGTGTTGATGACCGGTGACAAGGGCATCGGTAATGATGGTGTTATGAGGCAGGAATTTCCTGGTGGGTTCAGCGGACATGAAAAGAACGCATTTACAAAAGCTGGATTATCGGCAGCTGAATCAGAAGCACTCAGTTTTATGACGAAGCTGCTTCAGTGGAGAAAGTCAAGTCAGGCAGTGCATCACGGTGCATTGAAGCACTTTCTTGCGTGGGATAACCACTATGTTTATTTCCGCTACACGGATACTGAATTGCTGATGGTTGTGTTGAATAATGGTGAAAAGCCAGTTACCCTGAACACTGCCCGATTCAGTGAGATAGTACCCGCAAATGCAGCTGCCACCGAAATCATTACTGGTACAGAGTACCCAACTATTCAGGGGGTAGTGATACCAGCAAGAACCCCTGCCATTTTCAGGATACACCGCTAATGTCCTTGTGGTTGCGGATATGTGAAGCTTTAGAGCCGAAGGCACGTCACCGGTCACGTGCCCAGCAGCTTGCAGACGAGTGGTTCCGCACTGGTTATGTGCATGAGACTCCTTCCATGATGTTACAGGAAGATGATGCAGTAATCGCATGCTTTCTCCGTCTGATTGAAGAAGCAAGAGGTCGCCGGCGGTTTTCTGAGGACAAACCAGATTCCACCTGGATGCGCCTGGCATCATATAGCTTTGTAAATATCAGGGCTACGGGGGCAGGTGAGCAATACGGAAACATTCTTACAGCACTGAAAGTAATTGCCGCTACCCGGTGCAGCGCCATTCATCTCGCGCCTTTTTTGCTGTATGATTTTCAGGTGATCTACGCAGTAAGTTCATTGAGGACAATTGCACCGGAAATTCTTCACCCCCGATTATCTGACAGTGGTATATTACCTGCCGAACAATTACTTGCTCTCATTCAGGGAATTCATATACTGGGTAAGGCGGCAGGATTTGATCTTGAACCACATACTGCTCAGTTTTCCATGCCCGCATTTATGTGTCCGGGGGCGTTCAGGTGGATCAAGCTTGATCCTGATAACAGGGCACAAATTGCAGGTGGGAGAAATTACCATATTACTCTGAATTCTGAAATTCAGGCAAAAATCCGAAATGAAGTCCGTGAATTCGTACTTAGCACTCTATCAGTTCACGGTCTTACAGATCTGGAAGCAGAGTTCACTGATACCCTCGAAGTCCAGCGATGCAAATTGACTGCCTTCAATCATCTTATAAAAGAAAGCATCGCAAGAGGATACTGGACTATTCCTTGCCAGGTCTGGTGTGGTCATGGCGTTCCTGAATTCACCGGATACCATGCAGAGAAGCATTATCCGCTTTTCAGGTATCTTGATCCTGATGGTAATGACCGCACCCGGGAGGCATTTCATATTTTGACTCCTTTTGCTTTTTATGATGGTTACCGTCCGAACAGTAAACCAGAAAAGCATGAACTTGAAGTCAATGATGCTGGCATACGGTTGTTTACAGAGACGTTTCTCTATTTCCGTGACACATTCGGATTTGATTTTATCAGGTTTGATTCTACTGATCATATTTTTGATTCCTATGATCCAGAACTTCACATCCCCCGTTCGGACCGTCCTTCACCAGAAGTGTTAGCCAAATGCATCACTGTAGCCAGATCCGGTGGGCACCCCGGTATAGGTGCTTTCGCTGAGCGGATGGGCAATGAAATCGAATTGTACCGTGAATCTGGATTTGACGTCATCCTTGGCGATGATATGTTTGATTCTGTCAATGGAGCTCATTTTAATAAAACATTCAGTCTGATCCAGAGGATAGCTGAGATGAACAGAACGGGGGAGTTTCAATCTTCTATTGCATATACGGTTGATACCCACGATACTGGAAATCCTTTCATTAGAGGGAATTCTATTATTGCTTCCGAGGATTGCAATACACTTACGGTCCGTCATGTAATCTCCCGCTTTGCTTCCTGCGGTCTCGGTATAAGACCAAAATATGAAGTGATGGGTTTTCAGGATAAATCGCACGGTTTGTATGAGGCTAACATCAGGAATCATAACCTGAAATGGAATAACTACCGTGAACAATTACAGAGGTACCATTTTACTGAAAATGTGTTTGAACTGTATGCTGC
>JAEXTR010000203.1 GCA_023406915.1 Bacteroidota bacterium | reverse complement strand
GAATTCACCCTGACCGGTAACAACAGTCTGGGCAATTTCAGGGTCCCACTTCACATTGAATGAAGGGTCTTCTTCGTGGATCATGTGGAGGCAGTTGGCAATCTTATCTTCATCGCCTTTTGCCTTGGGAATGATAGCGCCATCGATAAGCGGTTCAGGGAAGTCAATTTCAGGAAGCACAACATCAAAGGCTTTTGTTCCAAGCGTATTGTTTGTGTGGGTATCCTTCAGTTTAACCACTGCTGCAATATCACCGGCGAAAACATGGGATACTTCTTTTCTTGATTTACCGTTCAACAGGTAAAGCTGACTGAGACGTTCAGATTTACCGTTTGAGTGGTTCATCAGATCAAGACCGTGGTGGACTGAACCCGAGAAAACGCGGAAGAGTGAGAGCTCGCCCACATGGGGTTCGCTGATCACCTTGAAGATAAACATAAGGGGTTCGCCCTTATCATCCAGCGGAATCGTTACAGGAGCATCTTTGCTCTTGAACTTACCCTGAACATCGCCCATGTCTTTTGGTGATGGGAAGTATTTCACGCTGAAATCGAGGAGACTGGTCTGACCGATACCCTTTGCGGAGGAAAGAGCGAATACAGGGATCAGGTTGCCAGTACGAACAGATTCTTTCAGACCTTTTTCGAATTCTTCAGGACTCAGGTTACCTTCTTCGAAATACTTATTCATCAATTCTTCATCGAGTTCAGCGATTTTCTCGATAAGGGCAGTGCGGTATTCTTCAGCTTTGTCAGCCTGGTCAGCCGGGATGTCCTTTTCAGTGACGGTCTTGGAGCCTGGTGCACCGTATTCAATAGCCTTCATTTTAACAACATCAATAACGGTGTTAAAATTAAGCCCCTGGTTTGCAGGGAATGTTACGATGACGGCATTTGAACTTAACTTGGATTTTACATCTTCAAAGATAGCAAAGAAGTCAGAACGCTCGCTATCAACCTTATTGATAACAACGCCGGCAGCTTTTTTTGCGGCAAGCACATCAGCCATAGCGTTTTCCGTACCGGATTCAACGCCTTCAACAGCCTTCACAACACTAATAACGGTGTCAGCAATTCTGATGGAAGATTTAAGATCGCCAAGAAAATCAGAATAGCCAGGTGCATCGATCAGGTTCAGCTTAATGCCGTTCCATTCAAGGTGCATCAGAGAGAGCTGGATAGAAAACTGACGTTCAATTTCATTTGCATTATAATCCGAAACGGTATTCCCTTCACTGATAGCGCCGATACGGTTAACTTCACCGGCAGTATAGAGAAGGATTTCGGAGAGGGAAGTCTTGCCCGAACCTGCGTGTCCGGCTAAGGTGATATTGCGGATCGAATCCGCATGATGTTCTTTCACTCTTGTTACTCCTTACTGTTTTTCAGGTGGAAAATTATTTTCGTCGTAAAAAAGCCCAAAATGTCTTAACACCTTCTCCAATTGCGCGGAGATTGGTAACCAGTGAGACACTCTTATCATCATCGTCCTCATCACTGTCTTTTCCGCCAAAAGTGAACCGTTCCAGCATTCTCTCTTCAAATTCGACATATTTTTGAACTCGGGTTCTGACCGCCTCAACAACATAATCAACCTTGTTGAGTTCGGTGCGCACTTCATCAGCGAGTGCAGCGCTGGAACGGGCGAGTTTATCGACTGAAGAGATCAGAGTAGGAATTTCTCCGGATATTTTTTTGATATCACTTCTGACTTCACCAATGATGTTGGTTATTCTGCCAAGATAAATGACGATGAAAATGCACATCACGGATGCACTGATCAGAAGGATCGCCAACAGAATTTCATTCATAGTTGCTCCGGTGAATGGTGTTCATGGGAATACTGATTAAGCTTCGTTGTTTTTGGTTTCCTTATAAGCATCAACGCCTGCTTTTACAGCATCTTTGATCCGTTCGCCTTCGGCAACGGTCTTTTCTTTAGCGGCTTTGATGGTTGCTTCAGCATTTTTAATGATTTCGTCAGCTTTTACCTTTGCATCAGTAATCAGCTGATCCGATTTTTTTCTGCCTTCGTTATACACTTTGGCAGCCCGTTCACGGGCATCATCCCAAAGATCTTCTGATTTCTCGAGGATCTCTCTGCGGAGTTCTTTCCCCGGTTTTGGGGCGTATAATAATGCAATCGCAGCACCTACGATGCCACCGGTCAGGAAACCGATTAAAAGTCCTTTGCTCAGTTGACCATTGCGTGCCATGATAACCTCCTAATTTTGGGTGAAAAATAAACCCTAAATTACCGATGAAGCCCTAGAAAAGCAACAGATTTCAACCGGAAAACAACGATTATGACAAAGAAAGTGGGGGAGAAATGTGGTAGCTGATGGAAATTGCAAAAAAAATCCCCGCAAGTAGTTTACTGGCGGGGATTAAGGGGAAATTCAACGCCTACATATTGGCGATAATCGCATCTCCAAATTTTGATGTGGAGAGCTCTTTTGCGTTTGGCATCTGACGAGCAAAGTCGTAGGTGACGGTTTTGTTTTTGATTGCCTTCTGCATACCTTTTTCGACCAAACGTGCTGCCTTATCCCAACCAAGGAATTCGAGCATCATAACGCCGGAAAGGATTACTGAGCCAGGGTTTACCTTATCAAGTCCGGCATATTTTGGGGCAGTACCGTGGGTTGCCTCAAAAATTGCGCAGGTATAGCTCATATTTGCTCCTGGTGCGATTCCCAGTCCACCAACCTGGGCTGCTGCGGCATCAGAAATATAGTCACCATTCAGGTTTGGGGTAGCAAGAACATCGTACTCATCAGGTCTGAGGAGGAGCTGCTGGAACATGCTGTCTGCGATCCGGTCTTTGATCAGAATTTTGCCCTCGGGCATCTTTCCATTAAACTTTGCCCAGAGTTCATCCTCAGTTACGATTTTATCACGGAACTCTGATTTCGCCACTTCGTAACCCCACTCCTTGAAGGCACCTTCGGTAAACTTCATAATATTTCCTTTGTGAACGAGGGTGACGCTTTTCCGGTTGGAATCGATTGCGTACTCAATAGCCTTTTTTACGAGACGTTTTGATCCGAATTCGCTCATAGGTTTGATACCAATACCTGATGGAATGCGGATGTTTTTTTCAAACTTTTTATTGATGTAGGTCGCAAGTGCCTTTGCTTCATCAGTACCGGATTTAAATTCAATACCGGAATATACATCCTCTGTGTTTTCGCGGAAAAGAACGATATCCAGTTTTTCAGGACTTTTCATAGGGCTTGGAACACCCCTATAATACTTCACTGGTCTGACACAGGCGAACAGGTCAAGGTACTGACGGAGAGCAACATTCAGACTGCGGATACCACCACCGACAGGCGTAGTAAGGGGTCCTTTGATTGCGACCACGTACTCACGGATAGCATCAACGGTTTCATCAGGAAGCCATTTATTTTTCCCATATACAGTGAGGGCTTTTTCGCCAGCAAAGATTTCTGCCCATGCAATTTTCTTTGTGCCATTGTATGCTTTTTCCACTGCAGCATCAAGCACGCGTTTTGATGCATTCCAGATGTCCGGACCAGTTCCATCCCCCTCAATGAACAGGATAATTGGATTATCCGGAACCACAGCCTTACCATCGGCAAATGTGATTTTTTGTCCATCGGCTGGGATGACGATTTTCTTGTACTTCTTTTTCATTTATGAGAGCTCCTCAATATTTGTTTGAATTGAAATGTCCTGTAACTGACCGAATTTTTTCTGGTAAACCGAAATAGCTACTATACCAATTAATACGGCGAACCACAGTGTAACCACACGAATAAGAAACGTTGATGCGAAAGCGGTATCGTACTCCACAGAATTTGAGGCAAAGGTCATCACCAGCAGGGTAAGTGACCCCTCAGTAACACCGAGTCCACCCGGCAGCATCGAGAGTGCACCCGCAACTATACTGAACGCATAAGCGAATGATGCCCAGAGTAATCCAACTTCAATACCGATATCTTTTAAAATTATGTAATAAGCCAGGCATTCAAACAACCACGAAATAAGACTTACCATGGTCATTGCAAAGAGAGGTCCCCATCTGAGAAGTGTATAGGCGTTTTCATACAGACTGGTTATCTCTTCGCCGAATTTTTTCACCAGAGGAATTTTTCTGATTAGATGCAGAATTGGCTCTGCCAGATTCCGGTTGCCAACTATCAAAATAATTACAATGAAGATGAATGAGAACAGCATAACCAGTTTTCTCTGATAATTATAGTAGAAGGCACCAGCTGCTGCAATTATCAGCAGTGAGATAAAATCTGTAAGGCGTTCAGCAAAAATAACAGAACCAGTCTTCCTGATTTTGGTACCCGTTGTTCGTTTGATCAGGTAAGCTTTGATCATCTCACCCATTTTTCCGGGTGAGATGCTCATGATCAATCCGGACAAAAAGACGGTGAGAGATTCTTGTCGGGGAAGTTTAATTTGTAAAAGGTTGAGGTAATACTCCCACTTCCAGAATCTGATCCAGTAATTGATAACTACTAAGAGAAGCAGTAGTGGAATGTAAAAGTAGTTAAACTGTGAGAATACATTTATCAGTGTTTCAAAATCGGAGGAAACGATATAGACAAGGTAGATGATCCCAGCAAGTGCAATAGAGAATAAAACACGCTTCCTGAGTTTCTGCAACATGGACTACCGCACACTCAGGAGGGCAGAATACACTTTGGAGACTGGCAGACCCACTACATTATAATAACAGCCAGATATTTTTTCAACGAACACTGCGCCGTAATCATCCTGAATTCCGTAGGATCCAGCCTTATCCAGAGGGCTGCCGGTATTAACGTATTCGACTATCTCTTCATCACTCAGGGTTCTGAATTTTACGCGGGTTTTAACGTAGTCGTGGATGAGGGCACCGGATAAACTGTTTTTTACACAAAATCCAGTATACACGGTGTGAGTGTTGCTGCTCAGTTCTTTCAAAATCCTTATCGCATCAGCCGGATCGGAAGGCTTTCCGATAATCCTGCCATCAAGTACTACAACCGTATCTGCAGTAATGATAATCCCATCATCTGCTTTTTTCTCCGCTGCTTCGAGTTTTTCCATAGCTATTCTCAGAACTGCCTTCCCAGGTTTTTCGCCGGGATGGACTTCTTCCTCTGTATCTACCGGTAACAGGGTGATGGGAACATTTATCTGCATGAGGAGCTTTTTCCTCCTCGGCGATTTAGATGCCAGATAGACCGGCACTTCGAATTTACTCATAGAGTTGAATCAGATCAGTTTTGGGGTAATAGAACTTCAGGATTTCTTCAGCCGGGGTGCCGTCACGGGAAAGCTTCATTGCTCCGTGCTGGCAGAGCCCAAGACCGTGACCATATCCTTTTCCGGAAAATTTCACTATTGAAATATATCCCTCATTTGTTTCAGAATCCAGAGTAAAGAAGGAGCTCCTGAGCATTTCACCACTGCGCTGTTTAAAAATTGAACGAATTTTTGAACCATTCACAATAACGGTGCCCGTTTCCTCATAGGTGACTCTCACTTTCCTGACTCTGCCACTTGTGAATGTCTCCTCAACGGAAAACTCTTTTATGTTTTCTGCCTTTGACGGAATGAGATTATTATTCTTCAGAGTCTTAGTTACGGTTTCTGCTGTAAAGGACTCCTTCCATTCAAAATTTCTTGCTCCGGAGCAGTTTGGGGGATCGCCATCCTGCACTCCCTGCAGATACTCGAACCGATTTTTGCCATACACGGCAGGACCATCCTCGGTGAATCCTCCGCATGAGGAATGGTAAAGAGCGGCGATGGGTTCTTCCTTGTAGGTCAATACCATACCAAATGTGCGGTGGACTGCTTCATTATCAGAGGGGTTTTCTGCGGTGGCACCACCATACACCTGGTCACGTGTATCCTGGTAGAGATCAAAGTAAGGATGATTCAGATTTTTCTTATAGAGTGCGTACGATCTTGCGCAGATTGCAGCTACCTCCTGAGCAGGAGTGACTTTGCCAGCCCAGCCCATTCCCATTTCTCTTGGTACTACACCACACACATACGATTCAAGATCAACTATATTAATGAGCGCTATATTTCTATTTGAAGGATACAGTCTGAATGTCCCGCGATATTCTGTTTTTTTATATCGCAGGAGGTTTTGGTTTGTGGGTACGATATCAGCCATTGCGGCGCTGAAAGAATTGCCCCCGACCTTGAAGCGAATGATACCCTGTGTATTACCAAAACGGATTGAGAGTGGTTCCTCAGTGCTGAAAATGATCTCATCCTTTGCCAGTATTTTGCATGGGGGGAGGAAAAGCTCAACGAATGATTCCTGTTCCGCAATCAAAACACGCACCGAAATATTGGAAGTGAGTTCCAAACGTTCATCTTTTTTTATGTCAGGTTTGGAATCATCAACGGGTTTATCAAACCGGGGATTTGCATCGTTATTTTCCTCGTGTTCTTCTTCGAATCTGCCGGGAGAAGTACACGCAGAAAAGGATATAATGATAGCTAGGATGAGAGCAGAGAGGAGTGAATGATTAAAACTTGATGCGGGATAAGGTGCAGGGATCACCTGAACATCGCTTTGATGCTGCCCCAGGTTCTTTTAATACCACTTACGCTGCTATTGACAGTGACTTCCCGGGACAATTGGTAACTGCCGTCACTTTCAACAATTCTGATGCGGTACACATAAATTTGATCGGTTGGTTTCAGGGCGTTTTCATCCTGGAAAATATAGTAGGAATTTGAGCCCTTTGGGGAAATAGCAGCAATAGGAATAAACTGGCTGTTCACGGTGCGACGTTCAATCTGAAACTCTTTCAGATTTTTTTCTTCACCGGTTTTCCATTCCAGTTTAATGACGCCATTTTCGCTTTTAGCCTGGAAAAAATCCAGAAACGCACTGGCAAACGCAGTTGCGATAGCAAAAAGACATACTACAGCTATAATTTTGACTTTCATAGTTGCAAAATAGAATCAATTTCCCATTTTGTCAATAGAAAGACTAATATTTAACAAAAATACTTTTTATGAAATATCAGGGACACTCCTGGGTTGTCTTCCGTACATTTGATGTATCAAACCCCTTTGCGCCAGCCCTTTGTAAAATCGTAGAGTAGATACTGTCAGGCAAGGTTTTTGTTCTGCTCAGTACCCACAGGTATTTTCTGCTCGGAGTGCCAACAACGGCATAGCTGTAATCCTCAGCAAGGTCGATAATCCAATAGTCCCCTTTGAACGGCCAGAAAAAAGAGACTTTCAGTTTTGCATTATTACTACCTTCCACAATGGTGGCAGTTCCTTCTGCATCGTCCAGTTCACCATTCAGTGAGTCTTTTCTGCAAGTGTTTAGCACTTTTACTTCGTCATCAACCAGCGTATATTCTGCCTTTGAGCAGTTACATCCCTCCTGAAAACTGTTAGGCAGTGAGGCGACCTCATACCATGTGCCCATATACCTGTTCAAATCAACACTTTGAACAGTTTCAAGATACGGGTAATTTTTTGCGCAGCCGGCAAAAATCAATGTTGCAATGGTAATGATTAAAAGATGTATTTTGGGATTATTCATGATACGTATGGTAATGTGGAAAAAAGAATGGTGTAATGTAGAAAAAGAAGATTCAGGATAAAAATACACCAGCCACCCTAAGGCAGCTGGTGTATTGTACTGAGGTAAGCTATTGTTTAATTAGCTGAATTTCGCAAAGCAATTTTACTTCTTCGCCCACAAGAACACCTCCTGTTTCGAGAGCGGCATTCCAGGTAAGACCGAATTCTTTTCTGTTAATGGCGCCGGAAAGGGAGAATCCCGCTCTGGTGTTTCCCCAGGGATCCTTCATCAGGCCACTATACTCTGCATTCAAAGTGATTTTTTTTGTAACGTCCTTAATGGTGAAGTCCCCGGTGACCTGATAGGAATCAGTGCTAATTTTTTTGACAGACTCTGATGCGAAAGAGAGGACCGGGAATTTTTCGACATCAAAGAAATCGGTGCCGCGCAAGTGGTTATTTCTGTCACCATTTGCGGTATCAATACTTGCAACATTTGCCTTAAACTGAATGGAAGCAGTTTCAAAGTTATCCTCATCGCTTTCGATGGAAGCCTCAAACTGAGAAAATTTACCGGATACATTGGTAAACATCATGTGTTTTACTTTGAATCCTATTTCGGAGTGAGTTGGGTCGATAGTCCAAATTGTCTTAGCCATAGTAGTTCCTTTTTTTATTGAATTATATTTGAAAACTTATAATTGAAACATACCCATGAGGTGAGAGGTTTCCATTAAACCATAACAAGAAAATTTCTTAATCTAGATTAAGAAAACTGATGTGCAGTAACAAAGAAAACTTTTTACTATATTAATGCAATCAGTTTCGAAAAAGCTGTTTATCCAGGCACTAACGATAACACGCACCGGTTGTACTGCCACTGTGTCAAAATTATCCCGAAACGAGATTCAGGCGCGTACTCAACCGGCTGCAACGGAAATGTGAGAGCTGCAATGACCTTTCAGAAGGCCGAATTTATTGCAAACCGGACAAACTTGGAACCTATGCTCGGTTTCATTGAGCAGCAACTCCAAACTTTACCCCTCACTGAGCAGGAACGCTTCAAGCTGCTCATCGCCTCTGAAGAAATTGCGGTGAACATTATCAACTTTGCATATCCTGAATCCAATGGTCTGATTTGGATTGAATTGGCACATTATGATAATCAGTTCAGCCTCACCTTTCAGGATGAAGGTGAGCCCTTTAATCCACTCTTACATATTGAAGGTGACCTTACTCTTCCGGCAGAAAGCAGGGAACCTGGTGGATTAGGGATTGTGATGATTAAACAGCTCATGGAACAAGTCGTCTATGAATTTAAAGACGGCAAAAATATACTGACACTCATCAAGCCACTCCCAACTTCTCACACAGGTCTTAGTGCCGGCACATCAAAGGTTTCACAATGAAGCTTATTTTTCCAGCAATACTTCTCTCTATCGTTTTTCTCTTCTGCGGATGTAGTGACGAGAAAAGAGCGATCACTTCTCTGGCTGATATCCAAACCGCATCTGTTGGTGCGATGACTGGAACAACCGGAGAACTGCTTCTAAAAACACGCTTTCCTAAGGCAGATGTAAAAAGCTTTGATGATATTATGGATGCCGTTGCAGCGCTGAAATCAAATCAGCTGGATGCAGTAATTACTGCATTTCCTGCAGCAAACAATGTTGTGAAGCATAATAAGGATTTGATGCTGCTGAGTGAACCGGTTGACTATGAGAATACTGCAGCAGCTGTGCGGAAAGAGAGCACTGCTTTGCTTGAGCAAGTAAACCGTGCGATTGATGAGATGCACAGGAATGGCACCCTTGCTGATATGAGGCGCAGATGGCTGAAAACTGATCTGTCACCTTACGAGGAGCCCCAGATTGATTTGCCAACCAGTGGTGAAGTACTAAAGATTGGTACGAGGGCCACCCGTGAACCGTTTTGCTTTGTGGATGCCAACAAACGTGTAACCGGGCATGACGGGGAGCTTTCAAGGCGGATCGGGGCGATGCTGAATCGTCCGATAGAGTTTATGGATATGAAATTTTCAGCACTCATACCTGCGCTGCAGTCTGGAAAAATAGACCTGATTATTGCCGGAATGTCCGAGACAGAAGAACGGAAAAAGAGTGTTAATTTTAGCAAGACATACTTTAAGAATTCTCAGGTACTGATTATCAGGAGACCTCCGGGCGAGGCTGATTCAGCTACGAAGTCAGGTTTACAACTGAAGACAATCAGTGATATTAAAGATAAGAGGATAGCTGTTCTCCTGGGTTCAGTGCATGATAAGTATGTGATGAAGGAGTTTCCTGATGCAAATGTGCTTCAGTATCGGAGTCCACCAGAGATGGTGCTTGCAGTAAGGAGTGGAAAGGCTGATGTTGCACTATACACCACCGAAACGCTTGCCGAATTGCTGCGGACGGATAAAGACCTGGGAGTGTTGGGT
>JAEXTR010000146.1 GCA_023406915.1 Bacteroidota bacterium | reverse complement strand
AACCTGACAGTCCAGAATACTTCCCAGGATTCCCTGAAACTCGCCTTCCTCAGAACAGAGAACGATATTCCAACTGACTGGTCAACCTCATTCTGCTTTGACAATAATTGCTTTTCACCTGATGTGGATAGTGTTGCCACTACCCCTGACTTCAACAGCACCCCCATTGCTCCGGGTGAAGTCCGCGAACTGTCACTCCACTTCTTTACTGCCCCTGACAGACGCGACTCAGGAAAGGTCACGCTCCTGGCAAAGAATTTCGGTAACCCGTATAACAACGCTATGATCCATCTGAATGCATATACTGAAGTGTATGTCTCAGCAAAGGATGAAACGGTTACCCCAACAGAATATTCGCTGGGTCAGAATTATCCCAACCCATTCAACCCTGAATCAAGTATCTCATTCTCACTCCCCGCATCACAGTATGTAAAGATCACCCTCTTTGATGTCATGGGCAGGGAGCTGATGACGCTTGCCGAAGGCACCTATGCAGCAGGTCAACATGCAATTACCGTGAAGTCAGAAAACCTCTCCTCCGGAACCTATGTGTACCGGATGAAGGCTGGCTCCTTTATGGCTGCAAAAAAAATGATTATAGCAAAATAGTTTTGTATGGCAGCCCCTCCCAGGGGGCTGCCTCTTTCATCACCACAAACTGGAAATACTATGCGATTCACATCTCTTCTCATCTTCCTCCTTCTGGTATCAATCCCGCTCTGTGCGCAGAATGATAATGCCGGAAGAAAAGCACCGAATTTTAAAATTGAAGATATTAACGGAAATATGGTTGAACTGGAGAAGGAAATTGGCTCCGGTCCGGTTATCATCAACTTCTGGGCAACATGGTGTATCCCCTGCCGCGAAGAGCTCCCTAAACTGCATGATATCTATAAGGACCTGAAGGATCAGGGGCTCAAGCTTTTTGCGATTTCTATCGACGATGAGCGTACTTCCTCTAAAGTGGAGCCGTTCGTCAAGCAGAAGGGTTTTACCTTCCCTGTCCTCCTTGATCCTGGTTCCTCAGTCCGGCAAAAATACTACGCTACCGATGTACCATTTACCCTCATCCTTGATAAGGCGGGAAACATCGCCTACTCCCATCAAAGCTATAAAAAGGGAGATGAACTGAAAATCCGTGAAATCGTTGAATCGTTACTGAAATAGGATCACCATGAAACCGATGAAGCTTCTTTACCTCTTCGCACTCATCTTCTGCCTTTCTTCTGTGAACTATGCGCAAAGACCGTTTCAGCTCCCTGAAGGATTGGGTATTCACAATCAGATGAAGTATTCATTTGACCTGGATAAAAAAAGAGAAATCTTCGAAAACTGGTTCAGACTCGATTACCGCCAGGGTATTTTCTCCGCCGGTATCAGACTTGATGTCTTTCAGCCGAATGACCCTAACCCTGCTGTCAGCCGCGGAAAAGACCGTTTTGCAGATATCGGATTTAAGTACTTTTCTGTGGACCTGCATGAAGATGACTACTCGGTTGAGTTCACTGCCGGAAACTACTATGCCCTGATTGGCAAGGGTATGATCCTGAAAAGCTATGAAGACCGTAACCTGAGAATCGATAATAACCTTATCGGTGCTAAGATTGTTGCAAGGTATGGTGACCTGAAAATCCTCGCGCTGACTGGTATGCCCGAAAACGCAGACCAGACGCGTACCGATATTCTCCATGCTGCTGACCTTGAGTATACTGTGCGGATTTCAGGATCGGATTATATCCGTGCCGGTGTATCTTACGCATCCAACCTTCCTGATCCCTCTACCGGTGCATCCACCACAGAAATGATGGGCTTCCGGATTCAGCCATCAGTCTGGAATTTCGATTTCTATGGTGAGGCTGCATTCAAAAAAGATCAGGATATAAAAGACTTCGCTTTTACTCCCGATGATAACTTCGTTGGCGCTGGTTATTATGGCTCCGCCACCCTCTTCCTTGGTGGGTTTACAGGGCTCTTTGAGTATAAATACTATGATAATATCCAGTTCAACTCTCTGGATCAGACGGTTATCTACAACACGCCTCCTGCAACCCGTAAGGACTATTCCTACGCACTGCTCAGCCGTCACCCTTCACCCCTGTATCAGGCAAATGAAAAGGGTTTTCTCACTGAACTCTCCTATCTCTTTTCTGAAACCGGAACTGCTACAGTCTGCTATTCTGAAACAAAATCACTGAAAGGTGGTTCATACATCCAGACCGTGCAGGGCACCAACCTGCCGGAACGGATCCAGTACCGTGAAGTGTACGGCATTGTTGAAGAACATCTCGCAGAGCCGTGGCTGATGAGATTTGCTGCCGGTTACAATGAGGAGCTGACAACCGACACAAAGAATATAACCCTTGTACTCGATAATCATTACAACCTGGATGAAGTCAATTCCATGCGCTGTATCATTGAGCATCAGAATACCACCGACCGGTTTTCCGGTGAACAATACTACACGGATGCAGTATCACTTGAATACCTCCGCTCCCCCGGTTACTCATTCGCACTGGTAACAGAAATGCGTACCAGCGAGCCACAAATCGGCAGAACCATTCGCAATTTCTGGACGTACGTTCAGGCAGGCTACCGCTTAGGTGAACACACAGATATCAGCCTGCTTGTTGGCTCACGCCAGGCAGGTGCAATTTGTATTGGTGGTGTATGCAGATATGAACCAGAATTTGAAGGTGTGGAACTGAAGATGGTTACCCGTTTGTAACAACATTGATGACACATCCCTGCAAGGCGCAGGGATGTGTCATACACTTAAAAGATACTGTAGATAAATGGGGCGAGGGCACTCCCTTTCGTGATCGCAATAAACAATCCGAGCAGCACCAGCACAATCACGATGGGCATCAGCCACCACTTCTTATTCTCTTTCAAAAACGTAAAATATTCACTGACTATTTTTAATTTTGACATATCGCTAATCTTCTCATTCTTGAGCCCAATTCTACAAAAAATCCCCTACAGAAAAAAAGCATTTCGTCCAGCTTTCCTATAATTGTTTGATATTCCGGCTTTCTTGAATTTTTGGTAGCAAATTTACGGAAAGCCTTAAAATTGACTTAAAATGAATGCCAATAATCATGATGATTCTACTGATAGTATCCTGGGTGTACGACCACCTACGGAGTCGAAATGGTTTTTCCCTTCACTATTACTATAAATCTTCGATCCCGCTGGGATCGGTGCCAAGCAATTGGTGTACACATTACTCTCAATTATAGTGCAAGTATATCTTTGGAATCCGGCGGCGGAGACGGATAATGAGCCAGGGACTGATCCGTCAGCTGACGGGTCAAAGATTTATAGAAAAAAATCAAGAGAGGGTGATCCGACCCCAGAGTGGGTCGCACCTTTCACAAAGTAAGACTAATTCTGCTTTAAGCCTCCGCCGAAGGAGGAATCAGTATTTACCACCGAACTATCAAGTGAGCCCTCATTTCCCACCATCGGAAGAATTGATTATTGTTCATTATATTTCAATAATCATTTGTAGGAATCTATGCCCAGCCATACCATGACTATTCAACAAATCCAATTCGGATCACCCGAATACGATAGCGAGCTCCGCCTTCGCTACACCATACTTCGTGAACCCCTCGGACTCCAGTTCGATCCCGCAGACCTTGAACTCGAATCCGGCGACATCCACCTTGCCGCCCTCGATGAAAACCAGTCCGTTGTTGGCTGTGTCCTGCTCCGCCCCGCATCAGATACAATCATGAAAATGCGTCAGGCAGCCGTGGCTGCACACTTGCAGGGAACTGGTATTGGCAAGCAACTCGTGGCTGCGGCTGAGGAATACGCTCAGCTGCATGGATACAATGAAATCACGATGCACGCCAGAGGCTATGCAGTCTCCTTTTACGAAAAACTTGGATATGAAGTCTATGGTGAAGAATTTACAGAAGTGACCATCCCCCACCGCTACATGAGGAAAATACTTACAAAGAATCTTAATCCCTAAAACTCATTAATAAACCCGAAATGTATCTTTCCATCACTGAAGGAATCCCCGGAACCAAGCGCAAAGCTGATGCCCAGTATCCCCAACCCTGTCTCAAGGTACATCCCCAACCCGTAACCCGGCTTCCACTCTGATACTTCCGGTAGCTTATTCTCCTCATCTGCCAAACGCAGATAATACCCTGCATCAAAAAAAAGAAATGCATAAGTCCTTCTGGTGAGCAGATACCGGTATTCAAGATTCGACCAGAATACCCTTGATCCTGCGAACTGCTCTTCACGGTACCCTCTCAGTGTATTCGTCCCCCCCAGCTTTATCAGATCACTCAACTCCAGAAAATCTCCGCTGACCTCACGGTAATGCCCACTCAATGCAAGTACATTCTGCCTGAACAGCTCAAGATACCATGCTGCATCAATCTGTATCTTGCGAAGGGTGATACCTGTTACCGTTGTGGGAAAGATAAATTCAGGTGGTCCATTGATCTTCTTCTGGGAAAAATGATACGCATTATAAAACCGTAATCCCGATGTTGGTGCATAAACATCATTCCGGGTATCATAAGCAACACCAATACCGGTCGTGGTCTTTGAGGAATTGTACACGGTAAAAACAGGATTATCATTCAATGGAGGGATAATGCTCTCGTATGAGAACATCAGGGAGAAGGTAAAATCGCTTGATGCCAGATAATCAATACCACCGTCAAACACCCGCTGCACAAACAGGGTATCCTGCTTCTTTTGCATGACACCTCCCTGTACATTCACCGGCAATCCGAGTATCCTCGGTTCAAGATATTTTAGCTCCAGCTCCTGTGTATTCCGCATTGGCTGCTGCCACCGGAAACTCAAACCCCTTCCTGTTCCAAAAAGGTTTCTCAGACTGATCGTTACCAGCCCGGTCACATAGCCGCTCTCATTCTCTTTTTGCCCCGGCTGATAACCAATGATACCATCAAAGTTGTTCGTCTCCCGTTCTGTAAGGGTGATCTTCAGTATCCCTTTTCCTGATCTTGTTTTATAAAATACCGGCATGGCTACCGGATCAAAAAAACGCAAACGGTTCAATTGCTTCGGTATTTCATCAATGCTGCTCTGTCGGTAGATATCCCCTCTGCGTATCCTGAGTTCACGCAAAATAACATCGTAATCTGTTTTACTGTTACCAACTGTTTCAATGGAATCAATGATCGCCCGCACGCCCGGAAGGATCGTGATCGCAAGATCTGTAAAACTTGCTTCCTCCACGGAATCATACACGGGATACACCGATGCAAGTCTGATTGTGGCAAAAGGAAAACCATTCTCCTCATAAATCCTGAGCGCATTACTGATTGATTCCTCTATCACCGTTGGCTGAAAGAGACGTCCTTCAAGATATTCAAACTCTTCAGGGATACCTGGCAGCATCACGGAATCATTCTTTATAATACAATCCCTGATCTCTGCCTGACGCCCTTCTGTAATATCAGCCGTCAATAGCGTGGAATCACTGCTGAGTACCACTGCCACTTGAGAAAAAAAATACCCGCCTTCCTGAAGCCTTCTCTCAATCCTGATCCTGACTGTATCTGTTATACCTGCAAATATCGGCGACCCCGGGAATATCCCCGTCCATCGCTGATAATCAGTGATAAAGTAATCCTGGGCGCCCCTGAACTCAATCGACTTCAGAGTCTGGGAAAGCAAACCGGTTTGAATCAAGAACAGAAGACTAAGCAGTCGGAGTAACATCCACCAGTCTCATCTTCTTGCCGAACGGTTCAATGCGGCATCTTTGCAGAAGCTTCCCGGCTTCCTCAATCTGTACACGGCACACTTCAAGACTGGTTGCATTTACTGCACCCAATGCCATTGCGAGTGGAAGAAACTCATCAAAAGGATTATCATGGTACCACCCATGGATAATGCCGCTCAGAAACGCATCACCGCTCCCCGTTGCATCAAGCTGTTCAACAACCGGATTCATAAACCGGTAATGATAATCAAACTGTGATGCATAGCCAGTCTCTTTACCATTGGTGATGAAACTCTGCTTCACCCCTTTGCTGTACAACATCGCCATCACTTCCGCATACTCCTCATCACTCTCCAGACTCACTCCCAGTGAGGTTTGCAACTCCTGTTGGTTTGCATGCAGAATCGTGGGTGCAGCATCAATACACGCCTGAAGGTGTGCACCGTATGTATCTACAATCGCTACCTTCCCTTCCTCAATAGTTCTCCTTATACCGTATGGGAAGATGATGTCCGCTGCGGGGGATGGAGAACTGCCCGAAAACACCATAATTTCACTGTTAGCAATTACTTTATCCAGCCGGTCACAAAACTCCTGCGCCTCCATCTCAGTGATCACTGGATTCTCTTCAAAGAAGGTATACAGTTTCTTCTCTCTCCGGTCCTCTGCTATTGTGGCAAGACGCGTCTCAGACTTGCTCCGCACCGGCACTGTTTCAATCCCTTCTGCATCTATGATCTTCTTAAGGTGACGTCCACGGTCCCCACCTAAAAACAGCATCGCTGTTGAATGAATTCCAAGGAGCTTCAACTGCCGGCTCACATTCACACCTTTGCCGCCTGATTTAAATACAACTTCGGGATTCCGGTGATGAGTACCTGCCTGTACTGCAGGATAACTGAGATACTTTTCAAGTAAGGGATTTATTGTTACGGTAACAACCATTTTCTGCTTTCAAATTCTGTAAATGAACCATTGAAAATTAATCCCCTTTTTCTCTTCTTACAAGCAACAAAAAAGCCCCGGCATTGCTGGCGGGGCTTCTTTTAAAAATCGTATTGCCTATTTATCTTTCGCGATCCGGAATCCAATGTACCTTGACTTATCAGTAGGCGAACTGACATTTCTGTTACAGATACGTGTTCCGTCCGGACTGTCCACATAACATACATCACGGATTACCTTCGATGTACCGGAAGATGGTCCTTTTGGGTTGGTTACCTTACCTGATGGATACGTACCCATCCAGTCATTCGTCCACTCATACACATTACCGCTCATATCGTAAATACCCAATTCATTGGGTTTCTTAGTCCCGACACTCTTTGTGGTCCCACCTGAGTTACCGGAGTGCCATGCAACATCGTTCACATTGCTGCTTCCGCTGTACCTGGTTCCGTTTGATTCCTGCCCGCCACGTGCAGCATACTCCCATTCGGATTCCGTAGGAAGTCTGTAATTCTCACCAGTCCGGTTTGAAAGCCATTTGCAATAATCAACTGCATCATACCATGAAACAAAGAGGATTGGGTGGTCTTCCACGAAACCCCATGTTGGTGCCTCTGGCATTGATTTACCGCTCTCTTCAATGTAGTATCGGTACTGTGCCACTGTTACTTCAGTTTCACTAATGTAAAAATCTGAGAGTGACACGAGATGAAGCGGAAGCTCATCCTCATGTCCATCACCGAAAGTATCACCCATCGTATAATTGCCCCCTTCTACCAAAATCATCGTTGGGGGAAATGCATCATACTCAGTAGGCGACTGAGCCAGAAGTGAAGCACCTGATAACAGGACAGATGCAACAAGAACACACACAAAGTTTTTCATACTGTCTCCGGGTTTATATAATGTCTTTATGGTCTGTAATAATACTCACCAAAGAAGGGTGAGATAAGACGGTAATCACCGAAACCGGTTGTATCTACAAAGATAAAGCTCCGGTTAATCTCATAATATTCCCACACTTCATACGGTTTTGAATCATACTCAAACGGATGCCGTTCCACATTGCTCGGCGGTCCCAGGATGATGTACACCATCCC
>JAEXTR010000094.1 GCA_023406915.1 Bacteroidota bacterium | reverse complement strand
TCATTGCTCCACTCAGCTCCCTCCCTTATGATACGGGCGTGTTTTCTGGACACTTTGATATTCTGAAGCACGATATCGTTCGATTTATCACGACCGATGGCAATAACATTTTTCCCTTTAAATTGCTGCTCCAGCTCAACCGCACCCGCGCTGTCAACAGAAAGAATTTTGTCAAGCAGCGACCAGTCAAACTGGTATTTCTCACCGAAGGTGATAGTATCAGCCTTCGTTACGGTCTGACTGACCACCCTTTTTCCATTTACAAATGTGCCGTTCGAGGAGTTCTGGTCTTCTATTGTAAATACGCCACCCTGCACCTTCATCACTGCGTGGAATGAAGAAACACTGGGCACCCCGATCACGATTACGTTTTTGGGATTCCTTCCGATGGATATCAGCTTCAAACCATCTTTTGGTGCTGGCGTGGCATGTCCTGAGCTCTTCGCCGCAGGAGTTATGGGCTTGCCGCATTCTGGACAAAAAGTGGAATCACCTGGAATAGCTGCTTTACAATGGGAACAATTCATCTGCTATGAACTCCTATAAAAATCTGCCGTTATGGTTGAACGGTATTGAGATGATATAATCAAAAACTTTTACTTTAATCGTACCACGGGTTGCATATTTTAGCTTTCCGCCAAACAGAATTCCGGGCAGTGTACCAAGAGTTGATGCATTATCTGCATCAAAAAGGAATGATCCTGTTTTTCCCTTCTGGTTCGGTGCCAGTTTCAGCGGCTGGGGCATGCGTCCGTTACCAATAAACTTATCATTAATATAAATCTGTGCCGGATAATTTACGATCGTTAGGTCCAGGTTATACGGATTATTCACGGTAAATGGAATGGTGATTGTTGTTTTTTTGAAAGAAAAGCCCTCAAACCTGGGGTCCTGAATCTTTACCAGATTCCCATACTCTGAATCCTTCATCACCAGATCATTCATCTGATCCTTGATGGCTATTGAGAAGGGAAATTCCACAGCCCGGTCTATTTTCCCGCCCAGCACTTCTGCGTACACTGGTCCCTTCATCACTATGTGCAAAGTATCCGGCTGATTAGTAAAAATTCCAACCATTTTTTCCGTGATAAACTTCAGTTGGAATACAACTGACACAGTATCATTCGCCTTGAAAACCGCATTACTGTCGCGGGTAATAACACCTAGCGTAACGCCATCCCTGAGAACATCAAACAGAATGTTACTGATCGTAATATCCACCGGATTAGGATTATAGAACCTGACAGTACACTCAAGTTTTAGAGAATCATTACTGATCTCCTTAAGTTCGTAACCTGCAATCCCTGTAACCTCCGGGATGAACCTGTCAACCGGGGGGAAAGTTATAACCAGTGACTGGTAGACCATATAAAGCAGCGTTACCACAATTGCAGCACCTGCAAAAAGGGTTATTAGATATCTGGTAAGGGGATGGAATGAATGTTTAGCCATACTAAAAGGTATGGGGTTCACAGTATGTGAACCCCAAAATTATTTACTTCGTGAAATAGCTCACTGACTCACTACTTATTTAATAAGTATTGATTCTGTCTCTGCGATCCTTGCTCGGTGGATGTGTGCCGAGAATCTTATCAAACAGGGAGCCGCTGCGCCCCTGATCAAACTCTTTATCGAATTTATCCATGATGGTATAGGCACCTCTCCGGTTATAACCGGCTTTCTCCATGATATGGACACCATATTCATCGGCTTCAAACTCATTAAACTGAGAGTACGGCTGATTCATCGTATTGTACATAACATGTACTAAACCAGCGATGTCTTCTGATTCAGTCAGTTTCATGGTGAAGATATAGAACTGAATAAATTCTGTGCAATGGCGCAATTCAACGTGACCATACTCATGACCAATTACGGCTGCAAGCTCATCATCGTTTGCTACAAAGTCCATCAATCCGGTATTCACAAACAGGTGCCCGCCTGCGATAGCAAAAGCGTTCACTTCATTCGTCTTTACCACATCAAAAGTGTAGTTGATACCCTTCCGCTGGATGTGGGGTTTCATCTTGTTATAAATATTCTTTACCCGGTTATAATACTTGGGTTCAGTGGTAAGCGTAACCTCGCTCTTAATCTGTTGATAAAACTCATTACCAAGTTCATTTTCTTCCTGGTCGGTGAGTTTTGTTGCCTCAAGTATCATTTTCTTGAGGGGCATGGAAAGTTCCATGAACTGTGTGTATAACTGGTACAGTTCATCATCTGACTGCGCGCGGGTATTCGCAAACGGTACCAGCGTGATCAGGAAAAGAACCAGCAGAAGTGTCCGCCTCAAGATACCTCCGTGTGGTGCAGGGTGTTGCATAGATAGCTCCTTATAGCTTGTTATATAGATACACGTAATTATTGAATGTTCAGTTTCGGTACATCCTCTTCTTTCGGAGGTGTGCCATCTTCTTTCTTTTCTACGGTAGTTCCATCAGGTTTAGGAACGTCCGAACCGTCTGCATTCTTAGTCTCTTTTTCTTTTTCAGGTACCCGTTTCTTCGTTTTAGCCGAATCTGGCTTCTGAACCTTCTTCGGCTCCTTAACCTCAGGATCTCTTTCAGGCACAGGTCCCTCAGAGGTCTGGCTTTCAATTTTCTTCCCTTCAGTGGAACCAGACTCATCCTGTTGTTCAGGTATCGATTTCACTGAATCAGTTGAATCAGTCTGACCAGGTTGAAACAGGTAATCTTTGGAAAAAAGAAATACTGCAACTAATACCAGCCCAACGATGGGAATCAGAAAAGGTATAAATGATTTCTTTGCGGGGGCAGGGCTGGAGGGTACAGATTTCGCAGGTGCAGACTTTTCAGAAACCTGCGCTGTTGATGCCGGTTTCTCAATAATCGTTGTTTCTGTTCCGGAAATTGTTGTTTCAGCAGGTGAATCGGCTTTGGTACTATCTGAAACCGGTACGGCGACTTCATCAGCAGACACTACCTCAACCACTTGAACGGTAATGTTATCCTTGCCGCCACGTTCTTTGGCGATGGTTACAAGATTCATACACACTTGCTGCGGATCTGCTTTCAGTACCTCCTGCTTCAACTCCTCCATCAAAAAGTAGTTGGAAAGTCCATCGGTACACAACACGAATCTGTCACCAGACCCTATTGTCAGAGGCTCAGCGCAAACATCGGGAACAGCATCACTTCTGTTTCCGAGTGCCTTGGTAATAACATTTTTTCTGGGGTGTTCTTTGGCTTCCTCTTCGGTAATGAGGTTATTATCCAGAAGCTGTTGAACATAGGAATGATCCTTGGTGAGCTGAGTAATCTCATTATTACGGATCAGATAAAGCGGACTATCACCGGCATGGGCATAATATGCTTTTCCTTCACGGATGAGAAGAACAACCGCAGTTGAGCCCATCTGCTTTAATTCTTCATCTTCATCTGCTGCGTGCGTAATGGCATGATGGGCAGCCGCAAATGCTCCTTCAAAAAGAATCCGGTATTCTTCCTGAAACTGGTTCTCGGTAAAATGTGCTCTGATATGCTCAACGGCAAGTCGGGAGGCCTTGCTGCCGCCGGTATATCCCCCCATGCCGTCACACACAACAATGAGTGTACCGGAGGGGGTATCGAACGTACCGTAATAATCTTCATTGGTTTTGCGTACATTACCAACATCAGAATGATTGCCGATTTTAAGTTGATCCGGCATTACAATAACCTTTCTTACAGAAAAACGAACCATAGTCATCCGGCACACACTTTCCGGATCAGAAGAGTCTCTGCAGCTATTCACAGTTTTTCCGTGCGGGGCACTGGCTCCTGAAAAACCTGAAAGCTCGTTCAGAATTATACGAAATAAATAAGTATAAGTTCCTTATTCAATGGATGAGAAGAATATTTTGTGTTTTTATTCACAAAAAACCCCGCCATCCTTTTACACGGTTTTGAACTTAAGTTTTAGATTTCCGATCGTGATAATATCATCGGGATGGAGTTCAACCGATTCCTCAATCATGACACCATTCACAAATGTGCCGTTTGTTGAAAGTTCATCCTTCAGAAGGTACTTTCCATTCCGGTATAGAAATAAAGCGTGGTCATCGCTGATACCTGGGTAATTAAGGATGATATCGCTCTGGGCTCGGCTGCCTATCCTCATTCTGCCTTCATAAAGTCTGAAAACTGTCCCCTCGGGTACAATATCAAAGGTAACCAGCCAGCCAACCAGCTTCCGGTGAGCAGGCGCAATCGGCTTTTCAGCGGGAGACATAATCACGGTCTTTCCTTCCTCAGACTGTACGGAAGGTTGAGGAGGCATTTTGCCAGGCACCTTAACAGGTGGCGGTGCATCCAGAACCGTAGCAACATACCCGCTGTCAGGGACCTGCATACCATCATCACTTACACCTCTCAGCGTACTCGCCTCAGCATCGCCGGAGTGATTCCACTCCGCTGCACGGTGACTGCCGGTCTTTGGGCAGAAAGGACAATCATCAAGGTTTGCCGGGAAATTATGTCCGTTTGCACACCGTTTAAAGCTGACAGACATATCTTTTCCGCAATGCTTGCAAAACTTTGCGTCAGGACGGTTTTCTCCGCCGCAACTCAAACACCTCATTTTTCAATCCTTTATTCTTCTTTAAGAAGCCTTGTTCGAACAACTATGTAAATTATTAAATTGTTGCATAAAAAGAAACATCGGTAAAGTTAGCTTCCTGTTTCTTTTCAATGATTCACTTTTTCATCTCAAAAAGCTTGTCCGGCAGACGCTTGTTCACTTCAATGCTCTGCACACTGAATGTGATATATGAATTCGAGGACGTGGATTGCACAATAACATACGGAAAAAGATAATCATCCACTTTCCTGAAATCTGCGTAAAACGAGGATTGTGTGTACTCTCCTCCTGATACACTGATAATCTTGTCTTCCCTGATCTTGAGGCCCGTCTCCTCCTCAAAGTACGAATACCGCTTATTACCAGAAGGGAACGTGAATCCAATCTTATGATACTTCCTGCCAATACTGTCTTCCTGCGTTTCAAGATATGTGACGCTTATCCCGCGTTCTTTCAGATTTAGAATTGCACGGGGATCACTGTCAAACTGGAGTTCTTCAAAACGGGACTTATCTATAGTATCGACTCCATTGACGGAAACAATGTACCCAGCGTCACCTGTAAAGTATGTGCTTTGGCTTCCGGTACTGGCAGTCACTATCTGGAAAAGTTTACCAGGTGACTTCTGGTACGTTTTTACCACAAGAGGCACACCATCAAGCTTGAACTGCATATTGGTGACTCTGTCATCCAAAAACTGCAGTGCCTGTCTCCCACCTATTGCACTGATATACTTTTCGATAACCGAATCAGGATTCACCAGTCCGGAATTCGATACATTTGAAGTTACCAGCGGTTTTCCCTCATCTGAATAATGCAAGATGGGTCTGCCTGTAAGCTTCTCAATACCGGCTTTGATCTCGTCAGCCTTCCCAACTGCAATCAGATAAGCTCTGTCCGGCTGCAGGTACTTCCTGGCAGCACTTCTGATATCTTCCGCATTCACCGCTTCAACAGATTTCAGATAATTCTTATAATAATCTGCGGGCAGCTTGAATATCTCACGGTTAATGGCGAAATTCGATACCGTCTGAGGATTTTCAAGACTCAGCGCAAACGTACCGCTGAGATAATTCTTGATCTTTTGCAACTCTGTATCCGATACCAGTGAATCACGCAGACGGTTCATCTCAAATAAAATCTGAGTGAATGCGCTGTCTGTAACACTGTTCCTTACATCAGCAGATGCCCTGAAGTTTCCGATCAAATCACTGGGTGAAAGTGATGAATACGCACCATACGTGTAGGCATGCTTTTCACGCAGATTTACAAATAATCGTGCCGATGAGCCACCGAGTATGTTGTTCATCATCATACCGGCAAAATAATCTGCATCAGACATCTCAAAGGATACCGGGTACGAAACCAACACTGTTGACTGGACAGCTTCAGGACGGTCAACAATCACCGCAGTCAGGTACTCCGGTAATCCTGGCGTACCAAATGTATGATTAGGTACTGTATCTGCCTTCCAGGTGCTCCAGTATTTATTCAATAGCTCCCTGACTTCATCCGGTTCTATCGAACCCACTACTGACAAATACGATATATTCGGCTTAAAGTATGTTTGGTAATACTTTTTCAGTTTGTCAACCGTAATGTTCTGCACCGTCGCTTCGGTTTCCGTTTGAGAAAACGGATGCCCTTCACCAAACACAACCTTTCTTCTTACTGTCTCCGCAATCGAAGATGAGTTCTTGCTTGCGGCAGCTAATGATGAAATCTGCCGTTTCTTATAGGTATCCAGTTCCTCCTGCCGGAAAGCCGGATGCAGTAAAACATCGGTCATCAGCTCAAACAGTTTTGCAGTATGCTTCTTTAGTGACTGCCCATACATTCCAGTAGAAAAGGTCATCAGCGATCCGCCGATAAAATCAATTTCCTTATCAATCTGCTGCTTGGTTCGGGTTGTTGTACCGGACTTCATCAACGTTCCGGCAGCACTGGCGGTGCCAAAGTCTTCCCCTTCCCACAGATTATCACGGTCAATGATCAGTTGAAAACTAACACTGGGCAAACGGTGATTCGTCACCACAAACACCTTCAGACCATTATCCAGAACAAAGGTCACCGGTTCTGCGATCTTCACTTCTGGTGCAGGTCCAAATGAGGGGAATACACTTCTGTCAATCTGTGCAAACAGGGCAGAACACAATAATAATACAATCAGAGGGATTCGTACTACTTTCATTTCTTTCCTCCTTCCTGATTCTTAGGCAGGTAGTAAAGGATTGTCCTGTTCTCCCTTTTCAGATACTTATTCGCAACCTCTTTTACATCTTCCTTTGTAACCTGCTGATACAGCGCAAACCCTGAATTGATCATTTCCGGGTCATTAAAGTAAAGGGCATTAGATGCCAGTGAACTGGCAATGCTCATCATCGTTCCACGGGAGCTTACAAACCGGTTTTCCATACTGTTCAAACTCTTCTCATATTCCCAGTCAGTGATCAGGTCGTTTTTAATTTTATCAAATTCAGCCTCAATCAGCAACTCCACTGAGTCAAGCGCCACACCGCTGTTGGCGTACCCGGATACCAGAAACAGACCGGGGTGCTCCAGTTGCAGTGGTGATGCCGATACGCTGAGTGCAGCACGCGTTTCATCAACCAGCCTGGTGTACAGTCTTGAACTCTGGCCTGAGGAAAGCACCTGACCAAGTATCGTGAGCGCAGGCATATCTTTGTGCGTCCTTTCCGGAATATGATACCCCATGATCAATGCCGGTAGCTTTATATTGTCATATACTGTGTCTCTTCTCTCAGTAAGTTGTTGTGGCTCAATTTCGGTTGGGCGGCTTATTGTCTGGTTTCCCACCGGGATTTCTCCGAAATATTTTTCAATAAGCGCTTTGGTCTCATCTATAGTAATATCCCCGGCTATACTGAGGATAGCATTCCCCGGAACATAGTAATGACGGTAGAAATCGATAAACTCCCCGATACCCGCCTTATCAATATACTGAATTGAGCCAATCGGCATCCAACGATATGGATGTACGGTGTAAGCTTTTGCAAACAGCTTCTCCATCATACTTCCGTAGGGTGTGTTATCATACCTCTGACGGCGTTCCTCTTTCACCACATTGCGCTGCGTTTCCACACCAACGCTGTCGATTTTTAGTTGGAGTAAACGCTCAGACTCAAGATACAGTCCAAATTCCAGACGGTTTGAGGGGAAAAGCAGATAATAAAAGGTTTGATCAAAGGAAGTAGAAGCATTCAGCTGCCCCCCCGCATTCTGTACAATTTCCATAAACTTCCCCCGCGGTATGTTGGGAGTCCCCTCAAACATCAGATGCTCAAAAAAATGGGCAAACCCTGTTCGCTCGGGATGCTCATTCTTTGATCCGGTATGATACGTTACCGTAATGGCAACAATTGGATTTGTGTTGTCCTGATGCAGGATGACTCTGAGACCATTATCAAGGCGAAATTCCTCATACTCAATTCTGGGTAACTGCGGAAACAGCACCTGGGTTAAACACAACACCAGTAAACTAATCAGTAACTTCACAACTTCTTCCTTTCATTTGCACTTTTCGGATGGGTTCCGGCGTCAATTATCACAAAGTGATCATCGTATTACGCCCTAAAATAACGATTTTTCCTAAACTTTTGGTTCATTTCCTCGATAATAAGTGCACAATAAGGAAGTTGTGCTTTAATTTTAACATCCCCTCCACAATTGTAAGTGCTCAACATTGTGGTCGCATTGTTTTCTCTTCTTCCGGATATAAACAATTGCAATGGAGTCATTATGCAAAAAAAACTTTGGGCTAAGTTCCTGCTCCCAACTCTGGCAGGGATTATCGTTGTATTTATAATCATGTACTTGTTGATTACCTCTATTACTACTGATATGCTTGAGGAAAAAGCAGCGGGCGAGACTCATCACTCTATCACCAGCGTGGAATCCCAACTGGAATTATCTGATGACCTCGTACTCAATCAGGTACGCGCCGGCATGGGCGTTCTGGTAGACGAGGCAACGCAAAAAGGCCAGCCTGAGCTCGATGGCATGACAGAGATTCGTGGAAAATCCGTCCCTGATCTTAAGTTTGGCGGCACCTCCCAAACAGGTAACTTTTCAATCGTTGACGAGGTGAAAACACTCACTGGAAACACCGCCACTCTGTTTGTTCGCTCTGGTTCAGATTATATCCGGGTTTCCACAAACGTTGTAGGTGCCGACGGTGAGCGTGCAGTAAGCACTGCTCTCGACCCTGCGGGAAAAGCATACGCGGCAATATCATCAGGTTCCGCCTTCTATGGGCTTGTCAATATTCTCGGCAAACCCTATCTCACCGGATATGAGCCTATCAAGGATGCATCCGGTACCACTATTGGCGTATATTATATCGGTATACAATTAACAGCTCTGGAAAAGCTCGGGCAGGAGATCAGCAGTATGAAAGTTCTGCTGAATGGCTTCGTGGCACTGCTCAATGAGAAAGGTGATGTAATTTTTCACAGCGCTAACACGAACCCAGAGACTGTTCAGAAAGTATTCTCTTCCACGGAGGATCAGTGGGTGATAGAGAAAAAAGACTTTACGAAATGGGGCTACCAGATCGTTGCTGCCTACCCTGAATCTGATTTTGCATCACTGAACGCATCTGTTACGTCTGCAATCATAGTATCCAGTATTATTTCTACGGCACTGCTGATACTGATCATTGCTTTCCTGGTATTCAGAATCGTAATCAGACGGGTTAATAAACTGGACGCTGCTGCTGCAAAGATGGCTGGAGGTGACCACTCAGTAACCCTTGAAAGCCTTGGTGAAGATGAACTTGGCAGACTTGCCACTACCTTTAATGCCATGACGGAAAACATCCGAAAATCAATCCATGAGATTGAGGCTCAGGGGGAAAACCTGAAAGTTGCCCTTGAAGAATCAAAAATCGCAAAGGAAAACGCCGAAAAACAGGAAGCCTATCTTCAGGGTAAAACTGAAGAAATCCTCGTCGCTATGGATAAATTTGCCCAGGGTGATCTCACTGTCTCCCTTGATAACGACAGGGATGATGATATCAAGCGCCTCTTTAACGGATTTTCAAACGCCGTCGCTGGTCTCCGTGACCTTATCGCGCATGTGCAGGAAACCGCTGCCGCAGCTGCATCTGCAAGTAACCAGATCAATTCCTCCACCGAAGAAATGGCAGCCGGTGTGCAGGAACAAAGTATGCAGACAACTGAAGTAGCTGGTGCAATCGAAGAAATGGCAAGAACGATTGTTGACAACACCAGAAGCGCCAACGCAGCATCTGATGCTTCCATGCAGGCTGGATCAAAGGCAAAGACCGGCGGCAGAGTTGTGTATGATACTATTGAAGGTATCAACCGGATTGCCGACGTCGTTTCCACCAGCGCTGAAACTGTTTTCTCACTCGGCCAGAACAGTGACAAAATCGGTGAAATTGTCCAGGTCATTGATGACATCGCTGATCAGACCAACCTGCTTGCCCTGAATGCCGCAATTGAAGCAGCTCGTGCAGGTGAACAGGGTCGCGGATTCGCTGTGGTTGCTGATGAAGTCCGAAAACTGGCTGAACGCACCACTAAGGCAACCAAGGAAATCGCCGATATGATCAACCAGATTCAGCGGGATACTGCGAATGCAGTAAGCTCAATGAAAGCTGGCAGTGAAGAGGTAGCAAAAGGAAAAGCGCTGGCTAACCAGGCTGGTGAAGTCCTGAAGGAAATCATCGCAGAGGCTGAATCCGTCACCGAAATCGCGGCACAGGTAGCTGCTGCCAGTGAAGAGCAAAGCGCCACCGCAGAGCAAATCGGGAAGAATATTGAGAATATCAATAATGTTGCACAAGAGTCTTCCAATGGTATCCGTCAGATTGCACAGGCTGCAGAAGACCTAAGCAGATTGACCAATGAACTGGAAGGAATGGTCAATCGGTTCAATCTTGGTTCTGCAAGAAATATGCAGCCCCGCAAACACGCTTATCTTAAAAAATAAACCTTGAACTTCGGCTGACTCCGCTTTACCAAAGCGGAGTCAGCACTTTTTTACGCCATTCATCATAAGCTCTGTTCCATCTTCCCCGGAAACATTATCTTTCCCTAATCGTCTTAAGTAAATTACTCACTTTGCATCAATTCCGGACTCCAAACAATGAAACTTTTGATTTCACTCCTTCTTTTGAGCGCATCGTTGTGTGCACAGGTCTTTACGATAC
>JAEXTR010000075.1 GCA_023406915.1 Bacteroidota bacterium | reverse complement strand
AAGCAAGATCAGGATGGTCTGGGTCGAAGACTTTTTCCCTTATTGCCAATGATTTCAAATGTAGTCGCTTTGCCTCGTCCAGATTACCCATAGCCTGTTCAACCAATCCAAGGTTGTCGTAGCGAATGGCAAGAAATTGATGATCTGGATCGCGATACTTCTCATCGATTTCAATCGCTTTGTGTAAATAGCTGCGAGCCTTTCCGAACTCACCTAACCATTCAAACACTACTCCAAGATTTGAATACATAATTGCAGTTTCGGTTTGCTCAGCCTCATTAGCGACCCTCAGGATATCCAGAGCACGCAGATGAAGTTCGATATATGATGTTGCTGAGAAAATGTACAACAACCATTGCCCGAGCCACTTAACAAGCTTTGGGGCATTGGAATATCTTTCTTCCAGCAGCAAATCAGCGTACCTAAACATTGGCGCAATCTCCCACTGCTCGCTTCTTCTATGCCAGTGCTTTTCAAGGTAATCTGAGCGGGTTAGCGAAAAATCAAACAGTGCCTTCCGGAATGATTCGGTATCCTCACTCCTTTTCCGAAGGAACTCACCTATCAGCCGATGCATCTTTACGATGCGCGGTTTGCCATCCGAATCGGTATCGCTGGTGGACTGCAGTATTTTCCGTCCCAGCAGCCGCCGCACAGTTTGATCCCACGGGTCAGGGTGTCCGCGCTTTACTTCTGTAAGTGCAGGATACTTTTCACCTGCCAGTGCCTTTAACCACGGCAGAGGGATTGCATCAGCAGGCAGATGCGCTGCAAGGTCAGCCACATACCTCTCCTCTTCACTTAAACCTGCAAGCAGAGGCGTCAGCACCGCCGTCAGTGACTTTTCACGATGCATGATATACCCGCTTACATCATCCTCTTGGGAAATAGTATCCTGCGCATCGATTCCTTCTTCCTCTAACCGGCTGAGGAAATCGGCACACGTTATTTCGGGATACACACCCAGATAAACAGCTACCGATTCAATGGCAAGTGTAAATCCGCCAAGCCTTAGTACGATCTGCCGTGCAGCCTGCTCATCTTCCGCAGATGGAAACACTTCATCGGGCTGGTATTTCTTAATTAGCAGCACGCCATCATCCTCATCCAGCTCATCAAGAGAGATAAACTGCCTGTCTTTCTGTTTCTCAAACAGCTGTTCGGGACCCATACGGGTGGTGGCAATGATATGCAGCCATTCGGCTTTGGGAAGCAATGCCGACTGTTGGGGGGAGATAAGTGCAGGTTTATCCACATTATCAAAGATCAGCAGTGCTGCGGGATTCGGCAATTCATCACTTATGTGTTTCAACGTCCGTTCCTGCAGCTCATTGAGAATTCGCTTCAAAGCAAGCTGCGCGTCCTTCTTCTCAGCTTCTTTTAGTTCAATCTCAAGCGGTGTTACAAGCTGTAGCATGACTGTGGGAAGGTCATCAATCCCCTCACACCGCAGCACCCACCTTCCGCCCGGGTATTCACCTGCGTACGCGTGTGCATACTGGTTTGCCATAGCGGTTTTGCCGATGCCACCCAGGCCCTGCACCGCCGTAATCACGCCAACGGTACCCTTGCCCGATAAAATATGACGAAGCCGGTGTATCTCCTTTTGCCTGCCCACGAACACTTGTGCCTGCCTGTCAACGTTGCCTGGGGCCTGCAGTGCCCGGTTTATTCTTTGAAGGCGGGAATTAATCTGCGAATCAAGGAGTTCCAGACGTTTGCGGACGTCCTCCATTTCCAGCGCTTCGATGCCAAATGGTGACCAGGGACGGAGATCGGTATGATTCCTCTTATTCAATGCCTGCACCCAATGGTCTATCTTTTCCTCAACACTCCCCTGTTCAAATTCCGGTACTTCAATAAAATAGATAGGATTGATGCCTTCACCCCCTACCGCGCGGTCTGCTTCATGGAATGAGTATGCCTCCCATTCATTACGGCACCAGAGACTGTGGAAGTAGTTTGGCGAGAGACAAGCTATCAGCAATGCCGAGCTCCTCAGCGATGCATCAATCTTGATCTCCCAGTCATCACCATCGCGGATATCATCTTTATCAAAAAATATCTTCAGGTTCTCCCCGCCGAATCTACGGTGTTCACGCTTTAACCCTTCAAGAAAGCTGGTGATATAGCCCGGCTTTCCCTCGAAGGTGGGGATGTTGTCTTTTCGTGCGTAGCTGATAAAAAGATCGTATTGCATTGTGCGCTCCTGTGTGTGCCGCTGTTTAATAAAAACAGAAGGGTGATGTGTACAAAGCCGAGAGTGATGTCATAAAAATACCTGAACCCAGGCTCTCTACCCAAAAAGCGTGCGGTGTGCAAAAGCTCCTCATACTGCCTCAAGTTTTGCGAACCGCATCAGCGTCAACCAATCCTGCGCCTCCTGTAGAAAGATGTCGTCAAGTGCAAGCAGCCATTCCCTGAATTCAGCAAATTCAGTGATTTCATCCAGCTTTTCCCTCTCCTCTTCCAGCACCTGCAGCATATTCTGGCTCCGCTTCTCCAATCTGGAAAACTCCCGGTGGGCACGGATAGCACCAAGCGCCGCACCTATCGCAGGGAAGATAATGGCAATGCCTACCAGAGGCAGTTCAATCAGGAATGTATAAGGGCTTACATCAAAGAAAGAGAGGAGAATATGTGCCCCCGCGGCTGTTAATGCAGCATAAAATGCCATCCTGCCCAATTTTTCAAACTGCCTGCTCCTCTTCCCGTTCCTTTTAACCGACAAAGTGTGATAGGAAACCTGCTCATTCAGCCAAAATGTCTCAATGTATTGTTTCATTTCCTTTACGGTATCAGTCCGCACGGGATCCTGAAGCTCGATGATACGTGCAATGATCTCCTTATGAAGACGCACCATCCATGATTCGGGGTGATGTGCAATCCGCAGGTGGCTTTGTGTATGGATCGGATTAGGTCTGATTCCGCAAACCGCCATAAACTTGACCGCCCTCAGCCGCTCTGACCAAAACCGGTGCTGAAGCCAGTTTCTATGCGCGCACTTCTTATCGGCGTAGGTGATAATAGACAGGATGGATACCAGGATAATGAATTCAAGAGTGAAGAAGAGCCATGAATACTGATGGAATATAATCCCCAGCGTCACGCACACAATAGCAAGGGGTGAAAGCAGGTACACGAACAACCCGGCATACTGGTACAGCTCTTTGAACTGCGCCGTCAGCAGTGAAGCCTGCTTCTCCAGGGGGATGATACTCTGCTTTACCCACTCGGAATTTTTAGTGAGTGCTGCAACACCCTCGGTAAACTCCATCAGGACAGCACTCTCCACCGTTTTGTATTCACAGTTGAAATTATCTGGTAAGGGAACGGCAGTTATTCGTCTGATGTGTTTGATGGCGTCTGCAATACCGCTTCCGGCTGTATTATGCGGGGTGTACTTATTGGCAGAAGGATCAAAAACAAACCACATCTTGCGGTGAATTTGGAGGTAGTCCCTTACGGTCTGGGAACCAATGAGCCTTTCAGTCAGCACATCTGCAGTTACGATGATGATATCTGAAGCATCGATAACCTGCCGGTATGAATGGGAAAGTTTATCGTGTACCCTTGCTGCATCATGCAAGGACCCCAAGCCGGGCAGCTGATCAGCCGGACCTTCGGTATTTTCTTCGACATTGCCGTTGTGCGGCAGACTCTGCAGGGCACCGTCCCCCCCGCGCATTTCAGGTGCAGTTTCCGGGTGGATA
>JAEXTR010000038.1 GCA_023406915.1 Bacteroidota bacterium | reverse complement strand
GGTGACAGGTTATCAGGGGCATCTGTGGAATGGAGTCACCACACTGCAATTTGCAGAATATTGTTATGATATTATTATGAAAAGCCAGTTCGATGTATTGCGCGAGAAAAATCATGTTTTACACTATGTTCCAAACGAAACGGTGAGTAAATTAGAGTTATTACAAATCTTTAATTCGGTTTTCCAAAGAAATATCATCATTCAGTCAGATACAAATATTCAGAATAAGATTGACAGGACTATAGATTCTGTCCATCTCTCAACCGAAAAAATACCAATGCATGAGGCTATCGCTTCGCTGAAAGCATATATATTCAAATCTGAGTTTTTTCAACAGAGGGTGAAAATGCTATGAAAATAATGACAATCGTTGGCACCCGTCCGGAACTAATACGCTTATCGCGTACAATCGATCTCCTTGACCGTACAACACAACATGTTCTTGTGCATACCGGGCAAAACTATGATTATGAGTTGAACCAGGTTTTCTTTGATGAGCTGGAAATCAGGCAACCAGATTATTTTCTTAATGCAGACAGATCATCTTTTGCCTCAACGATTGGCGACATATTCATTAAGATTGAGCCAATTCTACTTCAGGTCAAGCCAGATGCAGTATTGATACTCGGAGATACCAATTCAAGCATGGCCGGGTATATTGCTAAACGATTTCATATACCATTATATCACATGGAGGCAGGCAACAGGTCTTTTGACCAAAACGTTCCAGAGGAGATTAACCGTAAGGTGATTGATCACCTCGCTGATTTTAACATGGTTTATACTGAGCATGCAAGAAGAAACCTCATATATGAAGGTTTTCCGCAGCGTAGGATATTTTTAACAGGTTCTCCGATGAAAGAAGTGTTAAAGTATTTTCAATCAGGTATCGATAAATCTCGCATCCTTGAAACTCTGCAGATCGAACCATCAAAGTACTTCCTCTTTTCTTTCCATCGTGAGGAAAATGTGGATAATGATCTTAAACTAAAACGAATCTTGTGTCTCCTTGAGGATATTAACCAAACCTATGGTTATCCAATTATTGTATCTACACACCCCCGGACAAGGCAAAGATTGGGCGGTGTTGTGAACCTCGAAGAAAAAAGCGGTATTCACTTCCTAAAGCCATTTGGATTCTTTGATTACATTATGCTTCAGAAGTCAGCATATTGTACTTTATCAGATAGTGGCACTATCAGTGAGGAAGCTGCTATTTTAGGATTCCCAGCTATTACTATACGGGAGTCAATGGAAAGACCGGAAGCACTGGATAACGGTTCAATAGTAATGACTGGGCTGGACCCTGAAGTGGTACGCAGCTCAATTGAATTGGTTCGGAGTAAGCTTTATACTGGTATTCCCGCTGAATATGCAATTGATGATACGTCTGTACGGGTAGTGAGCCAGATCTTAAGTACCGCTAAGCTAAGTAACAAATGGTGGGGAATTGAAAAACCAATAATGAGTGAAAAGTAATCATGCTAATTTTTGATGCTTTATACGTACTCTTTTTGACTTTTTGCCTCTTCTTCTTTCAGAAGAGGATTCTGATTGTCATACCCATACTCATTGCTTTTAATCAAACCTGGTTCTCTTTTTTCTTTACTCTGAATACCAGCTCATTTGACAAAATCATGATCAATATTGAGTATTATCATGCGATATTTGTACTGGCAACTGGGGTTTGGATTATCTTTACTGAAAAAAAGTTTGAACTGTATAAAGTTCCTTTTATCTTTTTCGTACTCTTCTCGATTATTCTGCTCAACTCCTTGAATTATACTACTGATATTGAATACTCCAGAAAAAATGTAGGCAAATTTATCTCGATTCTTGTAACATTTTTTGCGTATGCATCTTATGTCCAGGGGTACCCAGAATTTAAAGCAGTAATGAAGTCCTTACTCGTTTCGTGGGCACTCTACGTTTCATACATCGTTCTGACTTCAGTGATGCAAATAGGTGATATGGCAACTTATGCCGGGCAGTCATCTATTATCTATATTGGCTCACTCAGCTTTTATGAGTTGTTCCCCCTCTCTTACTTCACCTTTTTACTACTTGTATATTTTGAGCTTTCAGAAGACAAGAGTACAAGAAAGGAATATATACGTGCTGTATTTCTGGGGGTAGTCACATTTATTATATTCCTGCTTATCCTGAAACGAACCTATATCTACCTCCCAGTTTTTGGGTTAGGACTCTATATCTTCATGGGGGGGAGGCTCAAGAAGCTGGGTACTGTCATGCTGCTGGCTATTATAGTCTTCGGATTACTCGTAATAACCGGTCTGGCAGACTTTTTCTTATTCAGCTTCATGATACGAGCTGATGCTATATTCCGTAGTCCATTTGAAGAAGGTCGATTCCTTGAATATGTTACTTATTACGAAGAGATTATTAAGCGTACTTCACTTCAGACCATCCTCTTCGGTACGGAGATTTTCAATTCTTTCGGAAAGTTCTTTCAAATTGTCTATGTCAATTTGGGGGACAGAAATAGTCGAGTACTGCATTCTGATTATACAAACATTCTCTTCGGAGCAGGGATGATTGGTCTCTTTCTTTATTTTTGCTTCCTTGCATCAATGACGTATGCAAGCATAAAAATAAAAGAAAGAAAGGGCTTGCGACTTGTTTTAATTGCTTTAATGGTTACGCTTATTTTTAATGGGTTTTCAGACGGAATATTAGATTATACCAACAGATACTATCCCTTTCTCATGATAGGTGCTCTATACGGGTTCCTTGTGCATGGCGGTAAGTACAATTGAAAATCCTCGTAGTTTATTTTGGTGATGTGACGAATCGTTCATCCTCATGGCAATTTGCGCTCGAATTGCTTGGATCTGTTTCCGATAACCATCAGTTGACTTTAATGGATGTTTCCTTTTTAAGAAGAAGCGAGGATGCGGTACTTCCCTGGAGCGTAATTGATGCACAAATTGGGAAGGTATTCCTCTACTTAAAGAAGGCTTTCAAAAGGTTTGCACCGCCAATGGAGCGGTTATTATATCGGTATGTTTTTACAATTCCTCAACTGAAAATAAAATCAAAGATCGATGTTCATGGCTACGATGGAATATGGATATTTAATCCTGAACCTTTTCTTTGGCAGTTTTACCTGGATTTATTGAAGGGGTATGAAGGAAAGGTGCACATCAGTGTATTGGATGATCCCATCACCAACCAGAGTTATGCCAGGTACCAGGTTGATAGTAAATCTTCATTTTTAAGGTTGATGACCAGAGCTAACTCAGTAGATACTCCTACTCTCAACCTCCTTCGCTATTATGAAGATGAGTTTGGGCTGAGTTTCAAAAAATACTTTCTTTCTTTCAGTGGACTGAGAGTGATTCCAGCCAGGAAACCCAGTCTTCAGAAAAAAACTGATTATACAGTTGCTTTTTCTGGAAATTTATTCGCTGTAGAGACGATTATTGCATTTCTTAAGGCAATGGATATAGTTGCAGCACTTCATAAAATAAAGATCTCTGTGCATATCTATTCCAATAATTCAACACAGTATATTCAATCGTTAAATACTGAGTTTGGACTCGAAAAGTATCGTGAAATTTTAAAGTTTTTTCCATTTATGGGGAAAGAGGAATTGGAAAAAACGCTGTCTAAAATTGACTTTTTGTACCTACCCTTATCATTCCTGAATAGTGATGAACTTAAAATGTCTTTTTCTTTTCCGAGCAAATTGCATATGTACCTTCAAGTGAACGCATTTGTAATATTGCATGTCCCTGTCCATGCTGGCATTAAGTCAGTAACAGATCAATCAAACCGTTTTATTGAGATAAATTCAGTCGAACCCGATGAAGTAGCTGATACAATGATTCGTGCAATTCAAAAAAGAACAGATGATGTAAGCTGGCACTCCGACGATGGTGAAATGCTTTCAATGCTTGACTATCGCAATCGTCGGTCTGAATTATTATCAGTTTGGGAAGCGTAGAGATATGTGTGGAATTAGCTGTGTTATAGTAAAAAATGAAGTTTCCAATCTTCCTCAGCGACTGAAATCTATGACAGACTCCATTATCCATCGTGGACCGGATGATGAGGGATACACTTTTTTCAGTAAAACGAAGCAGGCATTTCCATTTTCGGGTATTCAAAGACGTTTGAAAGAGGAGAATCTGGCCTATGTCCCTTCGGTGCCGATTAGTGAAGCCAGGTTCGCAGATAATGACATATCAATTGCATTTGGTTTCAGACGGCTTTCTATTATTGATCTTTCTTCACGCGGGCATCAACCGATGTGCTCATCAAATAATCGGTACTGGATAGTCTTTAACGGTGAGATATATAATTATCTTGAACTGAAGTCAGAACTGCAGAAACATGGGTACTCCTTTCAATCAGACTCTGATACAGAAGTGATTTTAGCGGCATATGACCGCTGGGGGCCTGAATGCCTGAATATGTTTAATGGAATGTGGGCATTCGTGCTGTACGACACTTTGAATGATGTATTGTTCGTATCGAGGGATCGCTACGGAATAAAGCCTCTCTATTACTATATGGATGATGGCCATTTGCTTTTTGCCTCTGAGATCAAACAATTTTTAGCGTTTGGCTCTCTGGCAATCGCTCCAAACGTTGAAAAGATAAGTTCAGACTTCCCGTTTGATACGATGGAGTACGGTACTGAGACCGCTTTTACCAATGTGCATAGGTTTCCAAATGGTCATTATGCAATGATTCAAATGAGGAATTTCCCTTCCGTACTTTCGTTTAACAAGTATTATACTGTTAATTTATTTGATTCTGAGGGAACGTATGAGTTTTCTGAAAAGAAGGCGATGGAATATGCGGAAGAATACTATGCTCTGCTTGACGATGCAGTAAAGCTCAGATTAAGGTCTGATGTACCGGTTGGTACCTGCTTCTCAGGAGGGTTGGACTCTTCATCTATCGTCTATCTTGTGAACAAGCATTTGCAACGTAACAATGCTGTGCAGCAACAACGAACATTCTCCTTAGTTTTTTCATCACCGGAAACTAAGTATTGTGATGAAAGTAACTACATAAACCTTCTTGCAAAGGACCTGAATCTCCAATCCTTTACTATCGAGCCCACGACGGAAGATGTCCTAAGGCGTTACCGTGATATGGTGTATGTAATGGATACACCTCAGCACAGCACACTTGCATCTTATGTGTTTACGTATCAACTGGTTCGCAATCATGGAGTCACAGTCACTCTTGATGGACAGGGAGCAGACGAACTGCAGGCGGGATACTTATATTATTTAGTACATCATCTTGCAACTGTACCCTTGGGTAGATTGTTAAGTGAGTTCAAGTTAGTTACAAAAAATCCAGGTGCCATGAATCCTGCTTTGAAGGGAGCCATTCTCAATGCAGCGAGGAGACTTGGAGGACGAAGCATTGTCGACAACTTAGCACACAAGCGAAAGTCTCAAATTGATCCATATCAAACCTTGAACTCGAGATTATTATTTGACTTTGAGCGGAACCTGAAAACGCTGTTTCATTATGGAGACCGTGGGTCAATGCTGAGCTCAATAGAGAGCAGATTCCCTATGATGGATTTCCGCCTTGTCAATTTTTGGTTCAATCTGCCCGCATCGTATAAAATCAGTCAAGGCTACACAAAATATATTGCTCGTCTTGCCTTCAACGGAAAGCTTCCGGACGGAATTGTCTGGAGGAGGGATAAAAAGGGATGGGAAATGCCTCAGCAAGTTTGGATTCAAAATGGCCTGGGGAAAGAGATTACTTTAAAGATCACAGATAATCGGTTTTTAAAGGAAACAGGACTTTCATTACCCGATAAGTATTTAAGCAGTTCAAACAAGGATCACCGTTATTGGAAACTGCCAATAAAACTCTATAATCTCGCGTTGTGGCATGAGGTGTTTTTTGGTAATGAATGATCGTACCAACTATGTTATTGTTACTCCATTCAAAAACGAAGCGGAGTTTATTGGTTATACATTAGAATCAGTTACGAAACAAACCATTCTGCCGGCTAAGTGGGTTTTGGTGGATGATGGATCAACAGATGATTCTATTGCAATAGTCAACAAGTTTGCATCTGAGTACAGTTGGATAAGTGTCATTAAACTGGAAACAGACTCTTTGGTTCGTTCTGGTGGATCAAAAGTGGTGAGAGCATTTAATCGTGGCTATAATTCTGTACTGAATGAAGCATGGGATTTTATTGTTAAACTGGATGCTGACCTTACCTTACCAGATGATTACTTTGAAAGTATATTGGAATATTTTTCGCGTAATCCGAAACTCGGTATCTGTGGTGGGGAAATTTTGAACAAATTTTCTGAAACTGATCTCAGACCTGACAGGACAGACAAGTATCATGTCAGAGGCGCATTAAAGATGATCCGAAAAGAATGCTGGGAGAAGATCGGTGGTTTCAAAGAGACTTGGAATTGGGATGGCTTAGATATTATGGAAGCCCGATTTTATGGCTGGGACACTGAATCAATAGACGT
>JAEXTR010000372.1 GCA_023406915.1 Bacteroidota bacterium | reverse complement strand
CCCCCAAACCTGACGCCAGCTCATACCAACGATATTATTCTTTATTACATAGTCCTCTTTCAGCGGATCATCGTTGATGACTCTGTCATCAGAAAGAAATCCGTTCACCGTGAATTTTGCATTCTTATCGATCTCAGGATTGGCATACGTTACCTTGAAGGAAAGATCATAAAAATCAAATGGTGCTTTCTTCCCGTTCAGATACTTTCCAAGGATATCTGAGTAATAACTCTTACGTCCTGTTACCAAAAAGCTGCCGCCAGGAATCGGGCCTTCCACAGAGGCCTTTCCTGCCAGAAGACTAAGGCTTCCGGAAGCCTTGAACTCATTTCTATTGCCATCACGCGTAATGATATTCAATACGGATGAGAGCCTGCCGCCATATTGCGGTAGAAATCCCCCTTTAAAAAACTGCATAGCTGAAATCACCTCAGGGTCGATAACAGAAAAAATACCTAATGCGTGGTATGGGTTGTAGACTGTTGCATTGTTCAGTAACACAAGATTCTGATCGCTGCCACCCCCGCGAACATAGTAGGTTGAGGTAACGTCTCCGGTGGAACTGACACCCGTGGAAGCCTGTAAGTATCGGAAAATATCTGATTCAACCCCCATGGGAAGCATTTTGATATCCTTGATAGAAATCTTTTGTAACCCCAGGTCAGTTTCATTCAGCTTGGTTTTTTTCTCCCCGATAACTGAAACCTCACCCATACTGATTTCGGTGGGTACCAGATCGATGTCGAGTTCTGTAATGATACCAGAGGAAATTTTTATCGGGACATACTTTGTAACATACCCAACATAAGATATTATTGCAGTGTAATCACCCGGAGGTACACCAGGAACAAAATAGTACCCGCGTACATTGGATGGAGCACCATAGGTTGTGTTTTTCAGGACGATGTTGGCAAATGCAATGGTTTCGCCGCTGGTGGAGTCATGCACAAAGCCTCTCAGGCTTCCGGTGGCATTTGTAAGATTTTGACCTTGTGTACAGTAGGTGAGCAGTAAAAGGAGAAAGAGCAGTTTTTTCATGAGTCGTAATGCAGAAACAGATAATAAGAGAAATTATGAATCAAATTTACGAATTATTCCGCATTGGAAAAACTGAAATAAACAGTATTGACAGCTTAAAACAGGTCAGTGCCTTTCATGCTGCCAGCAGTAACCGCTCTCATTTGTAGTCATTCGGGTACATCGCTTCAGATCCTTCGTCATACCCTTGCACTGTACTGCCTTGTTCAGTTTTGTGCCGGTGTTTGACTCTTCCTGGAGCAGGGGCTCTGTAGATCCATCATGCAGATGTTTTTCTGAAGCAATTAGCCCTGCAATCTCCCTCGGTAAGACAGGTGTTGCGCTTTCCCATACTCCAATACGCTGGTCAATAGCTTCTCTTTCAGCAGCTGCCAGCAGGGAATCGCCTCCTATCGGATGAAAATGCCATGCAAATCCACTTTCAACCAGCTTTAAACCAAGGTCAGTTCCATTATTCAGGGATATTCTACCTACGTTATATTGATGGTATTCAATTGGTACGGGTGTATAGGTAACAGTAGTATTCATAATCAGATCCAGAACATATTGTCTTGCCATAGCTCCGATTGGCTCTTCAATACCCGGGGCTGCGGTACCTGCCAGATGGATAACAATTTTTGTCTTATCCTGTAGTTCAGCAAGGAAAACATCTGCTTTTTGCACGGAAAGTATTGTTACCTGTTGCTGGGCAAAACCGGCTGTACAGAATACTACGGCTGCAATCAAAAACCGAAACATGGTATGAATCTCTTTTCTTGAAAGAAGAAAAATAAGAAAAATCCTGAAGAAAGAATCCTTTTGTACAACATAAGCAGAGCTTTCTACAATACGACCTGGCATGGTGTGACGCTTGAAACAAGTATTACGTGCTCTGGATAACAATAAATAGGGTATTTCTTAAAATTGTGACTTCTGCAACATTATTTATGGAGGCTGTCGGCTATTTTTCATTATAGATTCACTTCTGCTGAGAAAAAAGTATCCCTTTGTGTTATGTGTAAGGAAAAATACCATGAGAAATCGAATCCAACTTTGGTTTACCGTCTTGTTACTCTTGACAGTGCCTCAAATCACTTTTGGACAATTATCCGCACCTGAAGTTCAGGATGTGTATGGAGGAAGGATTAACGCCTTGACGATAATTCCTTTATCGGCTGATTCTTCGCTACTGTACATAACTACTGAAAGTGCAAACTCTGCATTCTACACAACCATTGTTGGCTCCAGTGCTACAGTCAGAAAGTTTAACGTACTTCCCTCCATGGGTATCGATAATAACCTGGGGGCAGGAATTCGCGTCATTGCTTCACACGCGGCGTCACGTTCTCTATTTTTTGTGAACAATGAAGGCTTGAACCGAACAGATTACCTCATTGCCACCAAAACATTGGTTGCTGCCGGACATGTAGGCAGCATTGGTATCAAAGGGGATTATCTGTTCTATACCATTGCAAATCAGTTGCATTTTGGTGTCCTGGACGCTTCTGGTAACTTTACTCCCTCTGCGGGATCGCCGCTTTCTGTCTCTGGCGTTATGAATCCTGTAATCGACTTTCATCCAGTATCCGGAATCGTGTACCTTGCATCAATGGCTCCATCTCCGGCAATCGTTAAATCATCCTCAGCCTATAACGCTTTTGGTTCAGCTACTACTTTCTCGGTAGTAGCTTCGGGTGGATTACCAACATCCATTACCTGGTCAGCATTTGGAATAGCACCAGATGGGCGCCTGTTTATGGGGGGGAGTGATGTATCATCAAAAAGGGTTTATTATTCAGATGATGAACTGAGTTGGACGAATTCAGGTCTTGCGTTGGGTGGAACCTCAGGACCTAACTTCGCATTTTCTTCAGTTTCTGCTTCTTTATATTACGTCTATTTTGCTTCTGCATATTCAAGCTCAAAAGGTGTAACCGGAACCTGGAATAGCCTGGGGAACATCAGCCAGCAAACACACCCAAATGATGGGGCAGTTTGTGTTGATGCTGTCAATCCGGCTATTGTGTATATGACCACCGATATGGGAATTGGGATGAGCAGCGATCGGGGTTTGAATATGGCAGAGATCAATGATGGTATTGAAGCTGTGCAAGTTGATGATTTTGATATGAATAGTACAAAGACACATGCCTGGCTTGCTTCCAAATCGGGTGTAAGAAAAGTTTCAGATTTCCTGACCACCCCGGTTTGGTCGAATGCGATGTTTCCAAACGGTGATGGTTCGCCTTACTATTCAGCTGAAATGGACATAAATAACCATTCTACTGCTTATGCAGGCAATGTGCGCGTCTATAAAACAACAGACGATGGCAGTACATGGAATCAGAAATTCACAGCGGAAAACCCTCCATACAATTTTAACTCAGGTTGGGTTTATGTTGACGCAATTGAGGTTTGTCCCTACGATAATACAATTGTATTTGCAGGGTATTTTGATCAGACGGCAGAAGAGGGTGGGCTGTTTTACTCAACTGATGCTGGAGCCAATTGGTCACAAATCAGGATGGTCGCCTTGACCGATGGCAGGGATGTTGATGTTAGGGATATTGTATTTAATCTCGAATCAGGTGACACGGTAGCATACATTGGTGTCTCCTATGACCTTTCAAGCCCTCAAGGATTCAGTACGTATCGTCTTGTGAAGCGTGGGAACACCTGGACTCCTTCCCCCAATATGACTTCTGCACATACCAGCACCGGAACTAATTGGATTGTAACAATCAATGATCTTCAAGTTACGGCTTCGGGTGATACTATCCTTGCTTGTGGTACTGATGCTGGCACAAATCATCCGGTTGCCTATTACAAAATTATAAGTGGAACAAATCTTTGGACTCCTTTCACTGTTTCCGGTTTTCCAATGATCGCAGGTAAACAAGGCAGGGCCATCACTATTGGGAATGATACGGTCTATTGTGCTGTTGATAACTCTGTGTATTATATCCCTTCAGGTGGTACATCATGGTCTGAAGGATACACTTACCCTGAAGGTACTCGCATCAATGTGCTATATTATGATGATCTGCTGGTTGGTACCGGAACCGGGCTTTACGGTCACCGCATGAATCCGACTGTCGGTATTACTGAGAAAGGAACTCATCTGATAGATGGCTATTCCTTATCTCAAAACTTTCCAAACCCATTTAATCCCTCGACAATTATTGAGTACTCGGTTCAATATGATGCATCAGTAACTGTTACGATGTATTCGGTTACTGGAGAATCCGTTGCAACGTTGTTGAATCAAAATGTAAAAGCTGGGTCTTACAAAATCGAATTCAAGAACAATGAACACCTTCCATCCGGAATTTATTTGTATAGAATATCAGTAGTTGAAGCCAGGAGTGGAAAGATTTTTTCGGAGACGAAGAAGATGATCCTGATGAAGTAGAGAAAAGAACAAGGGAAAGGCGGTACCGTTCGATACCGCCTTTTTTGTTTTAAACAACTGTTTATTTAATAAGCGTCATCTTTCGTGTTATCTGCACATTGTTACTCCGCAGAGTACAGAAATAAATTCCGCTTGGTAAACCGGCTGCATTGAACACAGTGGAGTGCTTTCCGGCAGGAAGATTTTCCTGCAACAGCGTTGCAACTTCACTGCCAAGTATGTCATACACCTTCAGTGTCACTCTTCCTGCAGAAGCCAGCGTAAAATCAATCTTTGTTGATGGATTAAACGGATTGGGATAATTCTGACTGAGGGTATAATCAGATGGCATCTCCAATGCTGGGCATTCGTCATCAACCGAACTCACTGGAGTAAGGAAGTAGGAGTGAAACACCAGTACCCGTCCATCCCTCAGCGTTGCTGCCATAAAGGGCTGCTCAACTTTGTTTCGCCCCGAAACATATAATGCCTTTGTAAGATTAGTATCCGGGTTGTTCAGTGGCGCCCAGGTGGTTCCTGCATCATCGGTCAGCAGCAATTGGTACTTCCTTGTCACCACGATACCCGTTGAATCAGTAACAAAGTAGAGGGGAATGTGATCATAGTTAGTACCATCAGTCAGTGGATCAAGCATGCTCTTCTGTTGCCAGTCGCTTCCACCGTTGCTGGAGGTTCTTACTTCCCATTTCTTATTTTCGGTCACGCGTACAGCAACCATGTTATCCTGGTCAATGGCCTGGAAGAAGAAAGTAGAATCAGTATCTTCATCATACTTTTCCCAGGTGGCGCCAGCATCATTGCTGAAGAACATCTCACCATCACGTGTCCGCGCTCTGGCACTAGTTGCATTGATGAACTCTGCTGCAACGATATTGGGTGTACTGCTATAGTTTTGATATACTGCGGCTTCCCATGTCGTACCCCCATCGGTTGTACGGCTGATTCCATTCTTATTCCATAACCCAAGATCAGCAGTGTGCCATCTCAGGGCAGGATACCGGTATCCACTCTGGAATGGCAGAATAGTATGATCTCCCAATACCACGTAGCTTACGCCTCCATTATCAGTGCGTTTCATAGTAAAGAAAAAGCCGTCCTTTTCAATAAGTATCCTTCTACTGTTTGAAGCAGCAGAAACAGACACCTGATCTGCATTGAAAAGAGGGTATTCATTTTTCTTTGTCCAGCCGAGTAATTCATCTGTCTCGTAGCGGATAAGCAGAGTATCAAACTGAGTACCGTTAAACCTTCGTACTTTTGAAATCAGTGTTCCATGGGTTGGATCAGTCATATCAAACCGCTGCTCAATTGCATTGACATTATCAAGCGTATCCATCACGATGGCTGGAACACGGTATACAGAATCACCAACGGTAAGGAGTGAAACATCACTGCCTGATTGCAATTCAAATCTGATCTTGCCCATGTGCTGTTGCGTGATGGGAAGGACAAATTCTTCAGTCTGCAATGACTGTCCCTGGGAGATGAGCATCCGTGTATTCTTTACCACATTCGTTGCATAAATATCAACCGTACTGATACCTGATCCCTCCCACTTGAACCGAATAGTATCCATGCGGGCGATATAATCATACCTGGGTGCCTGCTGGTAAAACCGAAGGTTATGCTGAGGCACACCGAATGATCGTCTGTAAAGGTATCCCAGGTCACCAGCTGCGAAACCTGCGGTACCTCTGAACTGAAGGGATGCTTTCAGAAACGAGAAGCTGCGCAGATTAGCGGGAAGCGTATTATGGAATCGGGGGTTCTGATTCTGCCATGTTGAACCGAAGTCATCGGTTGAGTAAATATAACCATCCTGCAATAGGATAAATGATGTGCTGGGGGCAGTGGACTTTAAGTCCATCACCGCTTTTTCAACCGGGAATGCCTTGAGTGTTTGCGAAAGAAACCCGTCGGTTGTGATGAATATCCCATTGGAAGTCCTGGTTGAAACATAACCAACATTCTTTGCACCAAAGGAAACTTTCCAGAGATCAGCACCTGTAAAGGAAGGTAGGGGCACCCATGAGTAAAAGTTGTTGCTGCTTTTAAGAACAAGACCATGATTCCCAACTGCGTATCCTGTACCACTTATG
>JAEXTR010000304.1 GCA_023406915.1 Bacteroidota bacterium | reverse complement strand
GAGCACTGCCGATGAGATCCCCCTTACTGCACCGGGCAGCACTACCATCAAAACTGTTTGTAATCGTGTTGCCCCCAGACCATATGATGCCATTCTCAATGACATAGGTACAGCATGAAGCGATTCTTCCGTAAGGGATGCGATAGTCGGGATGATCATAAGTGCAATACCCAGGGCACCTAACAATGCGTTCAGATGAGAGGCACCGGGAAACACCATCTTTACCAAAGGCATGACGAAAGTAAAAATCAGGAAGCCTAAAACAATTGTTGGAATCGCCCCAAGTAGCTCAAGAATGGGTTTCAGGTACTCCCGTGTATCCTGGGAGGCTACTTCAGCGATGTAAATGCCACACAAAATACCCACCGCACCTGCTATCATTACAGCCGGAAGAGCAACAAGCAGACTACCGGTAATAAGTGGGATCACTGAATAGCTCCCCTCACCAGCGGCAGTAGGGTTCCAGACCGGATGTGATAGAGAAAAAAATCGGTCAAGACCTATTGCAGACACTGCGCTGAATGCTTCACGGAAAAGAAACACAAAGATCAGGAGGATAAGAAGGAGCGCTGCAACACCTGCAGTACCAAACATATACTTGTACACTGCCTCCCGGATGGCTTCAGAGCCGGAGGGTTTAGCAGTAATCTCCTGAGCCAGAGTTCGATCTTTCATTGTACTGGAGCTCCTGAAACCGGAATAAAACTCATAGCTACCATTACTTTGTGCGCCCTTGCTGATTGCAGATACCTGATGAATGCTGTTTCTGCTTCATCTCCCTGTTGTTGCATTACGAGGAAGAGTGTTCTGCTCAGCGGGTAACTGCCATTGCGAAGTGCCTCGGCATTAAGATGACCTTGTTGTACAGGCAGTACCGCGTTGGATAAGCTATCCTGAGACAGTGCCAGAATCTTCACTCCGGGACGTTGGAGGAAATATGAGACTCCACCAAAGCCCATTGCGGAGGGATCTTTCGCCACCATTTCAGCAATGAAAGCGGTACCAGGAAGATGCTGCATTTTCTGATCGAAGGAAGCATGGTGAAGGACTTTATCACGGAAGTATTCAAACGTACCTGAAGAGTTTTCTCTTCCGTACAGCGTAACAGAGGCATCAGAAGCTGCTGAACCGGTAAAAAAACTTTTTACCTGGGTAAGAGAAAGTGAGTCGTAGGGACTTGAGGCGTGTACGGCAACCACGATACCATCCATTGCAACCGGAATAACAGTGAAACGGATACCGCGCCGGGCGGCTTCGTTGATTTCAGATATTTTTAGCGGACGACTGATTGAAGCGATATCGGTAAGACCATTCAGCAGAGCAGCGATGCCGTTGCCGCTGCCACCGCCGGTGATATGTACCCTGTAGTCAGGGTACATATTCATAAAATCTTCGGCGAGCCCCTGCATCATATTTACCATAGTATCAGATCCCTTAATCGTGATAATGGTATTCCGCTTTACAGAACAGCCGCCCATCATCAGAAGCAACACAAAGTAAAGCGCCCAAACAGAGTACCTGTGGCACATATTCATGCTACTTCACTTCCTTGCTCAGTAAATTGCTGCACGGATTTTTGCGCTGATATAATCCATAATCCAGACTACAATGGCAATGATGATGACGATCAGACCGACCTCATTCCATTTAGCGAGTCCCTGATACTGGATCAGCATAGTACCGATACCGCCGCCACCTACCAGACCAATAATAGTTGCCATCCTTACGTTGATATCCCAGCGGTAAATGGTGAATGCCAGGAACGGTAACACTACCTGGGGCACCACTGCGTACCAGATCACCTGTACCTTGTTTGCACCGGTTGCAGAGATTGCCTCTACAGGACCGCGCTCAATACTTTCAATAGATTCTGAGTACAGCTTTGCATTGGAGGCTATGGTATGAACAAGCAGTGCAATCATACCCGCAAATGGTCCGATGCCAACCCATACTGAAAAGATAATTGCCCAGATAAGGGGTTCAATCGACCTGATAAAATTCAGCACAAAACGAAGAATGTAATAGATGAAGAGACTGAGTTTTGAGTCCTCCATCAGGTTCCGTGCGGTAAAGAAGCTCAGGATCACTGTAACAGGGATGGATAGCAGTGTTGCGACAAGAGCAATATAAATAGTTTCCACAGTTGCGAACAACGCCTTATCAAGAATACTCAGTTCAGGTCTGAAGAGTGCGCTGAAAATTCTCTGAGCGGCAGTAACCCCTTCAGGAGAGAAAAAATCCACGATTGACATTTTTGTAATAACCCACCCTGCAATGAAGGTAATGTTAAACAAAAACCATCCGAATATTTCGACTGTTTTTTTCGTGATTTTTTTATCTTTTGCAATGCCAAACAACCGGGCAGAAAGTGAGGTACCTGAATACGTCCAGAGGATACCAGCTGCAAGACTGAAGAATGCAGAGAAGATAATTTCCTGCCAAGAGAACGGGAGCACACGAAGCTCAAGGATAAACTGATACCAGATGATCCTTTGGACGATGATGATGGAATAAAAGACGAAAAATGTGTCAAGAAGGAAAGACTTTATAAAGTTCATCATGAACTCTGATTCTTTCTTCTTTCTGATAATTTCCTGCGGATCAATAATTGGTTTCATCTGATCTCAACCTCCTCGGCTTCTTCACCATAAATAGTTCTGAACCATTCATCATCAATATCCTGGGGCAGACCCTGGTAGATGATCTCCCCTGCTTTCAGTGCGATAACGCGCGTTGCGTAGCGCCTGACAAGGCTGAGGAAATGGAGGTTACAAACAACGGTTACACCTTTTTCTTTGTTGATGCGTTCGAAGTATTGCATCACGGAGTTTGAGGTTGCAGGATCAAGGGATGCCACAGGTTCATCTGCTAGCAGAAGCTCAGGGTGCTGCATGAGACTGCGGGCAATGGCTACACGCTGCTGCTGACCACCGCTGAGTGCATCAGCGCGGGAGTGCATTTTTTCTGAAATCCCCACAGTTTCAAGGCACTGGATTGCCTCATCAATTATTTCGGGACTAAAGCGTTCGGTCAGGGATTCCCAGGTCCCAAGCGAAGCAAGTTTCCCGGTGATCACGTTCGTCAGCACTGATCTGCGTTTGATCAGATTAAACTGTTGAAACACCATTCCGATTTTCGACTGGACCGGCTTGAGCTCTTTACCCTGAATGTGGGTAATATCCTGTCCTAAAAATTCAATCTTTCCTGAGGTGGGTTCTACCAGTCGGTTGATGCATCGCAGCAAGGTAGATTTACCCGAACCACTGAGCCCGATGATGACAAGGAATTCACCCTTGTACACTTCGAGCGAAACCCCTTTCAGAGCGTGGGTGCCCTCTGGGTACACTTTATGAAGGTCGGTAACTTTTAACAACATACTCGGTTTCTAAACTCTTTCTTATACGACTATTTTTTACTTTTTTTATCTGTTTCTTTCACGGATTCTTCAAGATCGACACCGATCTGCCTGAGCATATCACGGAGTACATCATAATCAGAATCTTTTGTTGGGGTTAGGCCCCTGACACTATAAATCTGGTAGAGAGCCTCCTGTCCGTCGGGTGTGGCAACGAACTTCAGCAGCGCATTAACGATATCATCCATCATGTCCTCAGGCATACCTGCTCTGAAGATCACAGGATCGTTCGGTATTTCATCGGTCAGGGTAAGGATTTTAACTTTATCTGCCACATCAGGATACTGGGTTACCACCCGTTCCCTTGCATCACGAAAGACACCAGTCTTTGTATCCGGTGGTGAGTAGTAGGTGGCACCGGCATCAACCTGCCCCTGATACACCTGGGAGATTACGATATCGTGATTGTTTGCAAAGATGATTTCAGAAGGCTTGATGTTATTTTTTTCGAGAAGAGCGTGGGGAAGGATGTATCCGGAGGTTGAAGAGGGGGCAACATAGGCGATACGCTTCCCATTCAAGTCCTCCAGCTCCTCAATGCCGGAGTCAACATTATAAACGATCTGCCCCCGGTACGTCGTCTCTCCTTCATGCCTGATGATGCGGAGGCGGGCAACGGCTCCAAATTTTTGCTGAGCAAGGAGGTAGGAAAATGTATTTACGATCGCCACATCGGCTTTTGCACTTCCAAATGACTCTACAACGGCAATGTAACTGGTTGGGAATGTTGCAGTAAAGTAATATCCGGTTTCCTTTTCAAGGAAATCGATCAGCTTTTCGGCATTATTACTGATGCTCTGCGCATCAACTGAAGGGGTAAAGGTTATTTTGATCGGGTTGCTCAGGCTGCCAAATTCATCAATGTTACAC
>JAEXTR010000156.1 GCA_023406915.1 Bacteroidota bacterium | reverse complement strand
GTACCTTAGAGTGACAGGTATACCAGCTATATTTTAGGGAATAATGACGCCATAGAGTAATTTCGAACTCGTAAAATCAAGCGGCAAAAATCAAGAAATAGTTTGATTCTTAAGCTATCACTTCATTCAGAAGAGCCATATGTAAAATCTTCGTTTCTTTTCTCACCCTTCCCCTTAATTCTTATCCTCTTTTTTCCGATAATATTGTGTATAATTATCAGATTACGAGCTTTTTACATTTTGACTTTCTTACGAAAAATATTTTTCAGTCTAGTTCTTATTCTGCTGACCTCTGCCGGTTATGAAACCACTTCCCAGGAATACCGGAATCTCCGATTCGGTACCGATGATGACTTTTATCTGGACATTGGTAAAGCTGTTAGTCAGGACAGATTTGGCTTTATCTGGATTGCATCTGATAAAGGATTGCATCGGTTTGATGGTGAAAAATTCACCCACTTTGGTGATGATTTACTCCCTTCTCCCTATGTTAAAGATATTTTTACGACACCCGATTCAACGCTCTATGCTGTCACCGACCTTGGAATTGTGCGTATAAACTCTCACCCCAATAAACCTTCATTTACGCTTATTTTACCGGGAACAAACGGGGTAGGTGATTCTATTCTTTGGTACCCCAAAACTGTCTACGCTGATAAAAAGGGGTGGTGGATATCAGAACCTGCTACTGTGGTTTACTATGATGGTATTTCACTGAAGAAATACCCTTTCCCTCAGGAAGATCACACATTCAGCTACGTAAAGTCATTCAATATTCTGATTGATTCCCGGCAGGATATTTATGCCCTCTCTTTCCCAGGCAGATTGCACCGGTTTAACAAGGTAGCCGACCGATTTGAGCATATCCCTTTACCTATTACCGTGAAAGAAGCTGAGTCTCCAATTCTGGTAGATAAAGACACATGGGTCTTCGGTGGCAGAGACGGTCTTTACCGACTTACTATTATTAATGGTCAGGCAGAGATCAAACTATTCCTGCCAATTTCGGAAGTCTCATGCCTGGCACTCGATAAATCGAAAACTCTTTTTATCGGCACTGAAGGCAAGGGGCTCTATTCTGTTGATATGAAAGATCCCTCGTATGAGGTGCAATCGCATCAGGTTTTTGCCGATAAAAATGTGCGTGCATTGTATCTGGATAATTCAGATATCCTGTGGATTGTACTTGATGATGAAATTCATATTTATGAGCGTCAGAAATTTCAGCTGGTTGTACCTGAGCAACTGAATAAGTTTACTCAGGGAATCAGTCTTGTGGATGCCAACAATATTCTCATCGCTCAGAGCCATGAGGTGGTGCTTCTCTCACAAAAAGAGGGGAAGTACACTACCAAAAAGCTATTCAGTTCAAAGGATTTCTACATCAATGAAGCGGTGCAGCAGGGCAATACTGTTTATTTTACCACTTCCACCGGACAGCTCTACCGTTTGCCTCAGAATGGAACTGCTGAACCGGTTCAAACCGGAATCTACAGTAATTCCTATTTCTCAGCACTCGCAGACCGTAATGGTAATACATGGTTCTGCCCGACAGGTACAGCCACACTACTTCGTATCTCAGAAAACGGAGCTATCACCGCCTTTGATGCTTCGCGGGGTGTTGAAAGTATTTCAAATATCATTACCAGTGATCGGAATGGTACCATCTATGCAGGTGGTTCACTCAGTAAATCGTACCTTTTCAAATTTGATCCGGAAAAACAACAGTTTATCAACCTCAGTCTGCCACTGAAAGACACAATAAACGGTGAGCTTGTAGTGAATGATATGGCTGTGCTGGGGAACGGCAGTTTTTATCTGGCAACCAATCAGGGACTTTTCCTGCAGAAAAAGGGCTCAATCGAACGAGTCAATCTGGGTGCCTTTTCTGATGAAAAGCTGTATGCTGTGGCAGTGGCAAAAAACAATATGGTTTTTATCGGACTCGATAAGGGGCTCCTTCGATACTACAAAAATGAGGTTAATCTATTCACTGTGGCTGATGGATTACCTGGTGTGCGTGTCGCAAGCAGAACCCTGAGTGTAGACGCAGCCGGAAGACTCTGGATTGGTACGAGCAAGGGGATCGCCATGCTGGATCCACAACAACTTGAAATCAGAAAAAGTATTACACCTACACTCCTCCGCTTTGTGGTAGATGGGATAGAAGCGCTTCATTCTGAACTGCAATACATTGAAATCAAGCCTGAATCAGCTCTTCGAATTGACTATGCTTCCCTGCAATACCCTGCAACCACTATCGGCTATCAATACAGACTGATTGGCAGGGATTCTTCATGGATATCGCTTGAACTTGAAAACTCCCTCTACCTCAGCAACCTGCCTGCTGGCAGCTATACACTTGAAATCCGTGCGAAGCAACAGGGAAGTTTTACTTTCAGTGACCCTCTGGTCATCAGTTTCTCGATTCTTCCTCTCTGGTACCAAACCTGGTGGGGGTTACTCCTGATTTTCAGTCTTTCGTTTATTGTGCTTTATATCCTGATCAAGATGTATAACAACAATCTGATCAAGAGAAACCTGAAGCTTGAAGAGCTCGTGGCTGAAAGAACATCCCAGTTGAAAGAATCAAATGACCTGCTCGGGATTGAAAAGCAGGAAGTGGAGGAGAGAAGAAGAGAACTTGCCAAACTTGTTGATGAATTGCGCGAATTGAATGCAACAAAGGATAAGTTTTTCTCCATTATATCCCATGATCTTCGGAGCCCATTTCAGGCGCTGCTGGGTTGGTCTAATATGCTTGTAGCTGAATATGAGGACTTTGATGATGATGAGATCAAGCAGGTGCTTTCCCAGATTGAACGATCGGCAAAAAACGTTTACTCCCTGATAGAAAACCTGTTGTTTTGGTCCAGGTCTCAATTGGGTAAACTCGAAATCCTTATTGAGCCGCTTGATCCGAAACAAATGATGATGGATAATGTTACCATGCTGCAATCTGTGGCTGAAAAGAAAGAAATTACGCTCAGAATGCTTCCTTACGAAGGTCCGCAGCTGATGGGTGACCGTTTCACTATCACAACCGTACTACGTAATTTAATCTCAAACGCGCTGAAATTTACCCCCAGAAACGGTACCGTGACTGTCTCAGCGGAATGTAAGGATGGTAGTGTAACGGTGAGTGTTCAGGATACAGGCAAAGGTATTTCAAAAACTGATCAGGAAAAACTGTTTAACCCTGGCAAGAATGTTTCGACCCCAGGCACAGAAAATGAAAAAGGAACGGGTCTGGGGCTGATTCTTTGCAAAGAGTTTATCGAAAAGAACGCCGGTACCATCGGCTTTGTTTCTGAAGAGGAATCCGGCAGCACATTCTTCTTCAAGCTGCCTGCCGTATTAAAGAAGTAATCAGTGTCTTTTTGACTTTCTGAGTGTCTGATATATTGCCATCACAAAACCTGTGATCACTGCCCCCCAGCTTATCCAGAAAGCTGGACCCGTTATCTCATAAAAATTAATCTGTGTACCCAGTTCAGCAGTCACTTCATTCAATCTGCTGACCATTACCAACAGCACACCAGTAATCAGAATACTGTACAGAATTGTGTACCGGTGACCTTTTCCAAATATATTGAGAATACCCGCAAGCAGAAACACAAAGGGGGCTGCGAGCAGTATCACAGCTCCGGCTATTCCTGCTGTAATCACTGAATTATCGGTATCCTTCAATATCTTTTCAAGAAAGCCGGTATTCGTCGCAGCATCGTCAGACAGGAATTGCAAATATCCCCCTGTGTCAGACAGAATACTCTTTCCGGAAACAGTTACCGGACCATACTGATACATGGGCAGAAAAAACACAGCTATCAGCACAACTCCGCATGCAATCAAAATGATCCGTTCTGGAAGACTTGCCCGTTTCGGAATCAGCTTTTCTTTCCCATCCCCTCTGCTGGTTTTCGCACCACACTTACCGCAATCAGCTGCACCAAACTCAATTTCAGAACCACACTCTTCGCAATACATATCATTTACTCCTTTGCCTGAAGTATTTTGAGGAAATCCTTTTCAAGTGTTTCAACCGGAGTCTCGATGATTCTGCCAAGTTCCTTACCGTCTTCTAAAATTATGAAAGTGGGAACCAGTCTGATATCATAACCTGAAATATCAAGATCACCTGCATGCTTTGCACGGTCAACAAATATCAAACGGATCTGTCCGGGCGTGATCATTAGCAGGTCAGTGATCTTTAAAAATCTCGGGACCTCCCTCCTGCTGTCACTACACCAGGTTCCAAGAACTATATCAATTGAAATTTTAGTCAGCTTTTCAGCCACGTGCCCGAAGAGTGATGGATCGGTTTCAAAGGTATCATACTCCTGATCAAACCAGCTGGCAAAAGCTGTATCAGCAAATACACTGCGGTCACCGACACCCACAGCCATAGTCTTGCCGTTTTTCTCATCCACGGTCAGCTTGCAGCTTTCCTGTGCGAATACCCCGGATGACAGAATAATGAGAAGAATAGAAAAATATAATTTCATGGTGCGCCTCTTTGTTGATGGTTCGTCAGGGATTATTC
>JAEXTR010000121.1 GCA_023406915.1 Bacteroidota bacterium | reverse complement strand
ACGTATATTCACTCCATAGAACCTGCCCACTTCCCTGATTCTGAACAGATGGTATCCATCCGAAATGGCAATGATGTTTTTAAATCCTCTCTTAATCATCAGTGAGTCTTTGATAAAACCTATTTGTTCAACCGTGCTTCTGGTTTGAATTTCTTTGTCAATCATCTCAGCAGGAATGCCGTTTTTAATAAGCATCCGGTACGCCACCTCTCCTTCTGAAAGCTCACCGGGAGCATTCGCACCAGTAACCTGAAGGCGCTTCGTTTTGCCACCTTTGAATAGTTCAATCCCTTTCATAACCCTTGCACGCAGCGCAGGGCTTGCCTGATTATTCGACCACACCGCAGCACCAAAAATAACTGCTGTTTCAGCCGGTTCATCAGAGATGGCTGCCTGATACTCCCTTACCGGAAGGAGCTGTGAGTAAATAAACGTACCCCCCAGGAATAACACTATCAGCACGATTGAAGCAATTGATACTTTGATGAATGTTTTCAGATACTCTTTTTCACTTTGCAGAAAAAGAAATCCGATCCATGAAAATTGAGTTAGCTGAAAGAAGAGGAACAATCCGCCGGTCAACAACCTGCTGGTAGGCTGTCCGAAAAGAAACCCTTTCGGAAAAGAGGGATACCATAGGGCACTTACAACAGCCGCAGTAAGCGCCAGGGAGGAAACTACAAGGTAGGTCCTCATGAAGTTCCTGAAAACCGGTGATGAAGGGATACCTTTTATTGCAACTCTAACATACAGTAGTATAAGAATGGAGGCAAAAAGAAAGTTGAGACCGTTACCTATTGTAAAGAGGTCAAAATCGAGCACAGAGACGTACTGGTACGAATATTTAAAATAATAGATTCCTGCAAGTTGCAGAATCTGAGCAATGATGTACATGGCAGCCACATTGCGGGGGATACCGGATTTCTTTTTTTTCGCTGTCAAACTGATAGGCTGATTTGCATTCGGAGAATATTAACCCCGAAAAGTAAGAGGATTTGAGTAATAAAAAAAAACGGTACCCGAAATTCTCCGTTTTAGAGAACTTTTCGGGTACCGCATCGGATACCTTACTCTGCTACTTCTGCCGTTTCAGGCTGAATTCTTTTCTTTCTGGTAAAGAGAAGTCGTATTGCATCCGGGAAATCATCAAATACTGTGTACATTACCGGAACAATAATAAGGGTCAGGAATGTCGCAAAGGTTAAACCAAAGATAATTGCGATACCCATCGAACGCCAGAACTCTGCACTTTCACCCCCGAACTGGAAGGAGAGTGAGTAAATATCAAACCCAAAACCAAAGGATAGTGGGATGAGACCCAGCACCGTAGTGATGGCGGTGAGGGTTACCGGACGGAACCTGCGGAGACCCGCCTGAATCGCAGCCTCACGCCTTGAGTACCCTTCCTTAATCAGGATATTGATGTAATCGATCAGAACAATGTTATTGTTCACCACCACACCAGCAAGTGATATCACACCTATACCTGTCATCACGATACCAAATGGCATGGCGTATACAATCAACCCGATGAATACACCCACCAGGGAGACAACCACGGCAGTCATGATAATAAAAGGCTGACCCACTGAGTTAAACTGAATTACCAGGATAAGGAAGATTGATAACAGTGCAATCAGAAACGCTTTCACGAGGAAGGACTGTGCTTCCTCCTGAAACTCATTCTGCCCGCCATAGGAGATGGAATAGCCCTGCGGCATACTCATTTGCCCGATCTTCTCCTTTACCTGTGCCAGCACATCATTCTCGTTATACCCTGCTGATACATCAGCCGTAATCGTTATTACACGCTTTAGATCAAGCCGCCTGATCGCACCTGGGCCGGTGCCCTGATAGATATCGGCAACACTTGAGAGAGGCACAGAAAGGGTTTTACCTTCCTTATTATTAAAGTTGATGCGGAGATTTGTAAGTGCGTCAACTGAACTGCGCTGATCCTTTGCGAGGCGTACGGTGATATCATACTCATCCTCACCAACACGGAACTTGGATGCCTCTGCACCATTGATAGCAGTTCTGATCGTGCTTGCAGTCAATCCGGTACTGAGTCCGTATAATGCAGCGCGTTCACGGTCCATTTCCACACGAAGTTCTGGTTTACCCGCATCAAGGTCTTCCTTCATATCGACAAGACCTGGAATCTTTTTGATCTCACTCTGAATCCGGTCAGATATACTTTCCAGTTGTGCGTAATCATCGCCGGAAATCTGAACATTCACGGGGAGACCGACCGGCGGACCATTTTCTTCCTGTTTCACCTCAAAGGTGATACCGGAGTACTGATCCATCAGTTCGCGTAATTTTTCTGCGGTTTCAATGGATGATTCTGTCCGGTCTGTATAGTCAACAAACTGAATGGTAATGGTACCTTTATTCGGTGTTGATGCTCCTGCATCAAATGGATTATTCGAGCTTCCGACAACTCCGAGTACATCCTTTATGTTCTCAGATTTCAGGGCAATGATGTCAGCCTCAATCTTTTTCATTTTTTCGTTCATCGTCTCGATGTTGGTACCGGTTGGGGCTTCAACCGAGATGAACACACGCCTGGGTTGGGTCGTAGGGAAAAATTCAACCCCATGCTGAAACACACCATACACACCAGAGATGAAAAGCAGAGCGAGAAATGCACCCCACAGGAAACGGAGTCTGATATTGCTGAACACGAGCATCACACCAATACCGAGCACCAACGTAAGAATTACACCCCACCATGGTGGAAGCATTGCGGAAATCGGTGCATCAATAATGAAGAAAAGAAGAATCGCAAGGAGTCCGAGGTAGTTCCTACGGTTTATCCTATCTCCTTTCTTTCGGTCACCACCGAGTGCAAAGTTGAGTGTTTTCTCATATAATGCCAGGGTGTGCGGCAGCATATTATCCACAAAAAAGTGGGTAATCTTGTTGAGTGGATGAAGCAGCTTATCCACCAGTGTAACCGGCTTATGATCAGGGGTTTCGAGTTTAATATACTTGGATGTAATCACTGGATTGATAATCAGTGCCACGAAGAGAGATGAAGAAAGTGTAATTATCACCATCAACGGGATAAAGTACATAAAATCACCAACCACACCAGGCCAGAACATCAGAGGGAAAAAGGCTGCAACGGTTGTCAGGGTAGAAGTTGTTACCGGCCAGGCAACTTCAGCAGTTCCCTTTTTTGCCGCTTCTAGTTTTCCCATGCCTTGTTCAAGATAGTTGTAGATATTCTCTATAATCACAATTGCATTATCCACTAACATACCCAATGCCAGAATCAGTGCGAATAACACAACGAAGTTGAGCGTTACCCCGAGCCATTCCAGAATCATGAATGAGAGTAGCATACTTAATGGAATCGAAATCGCAACCAGCAATGAAGTCCTGACCCCCATAAAGAAGAGTAGCACCAGCACCACCAGTACCAGCCCGGAAAAGATATTATTTTCGAGGTCCTTTACCTGAAGGTCAATATCAATCGATTCATCCGTCACAATCGAGAATTTGATATTCTGTGGGAGCTCTTTCTGCTTAGCTGCGATCAGTGCCTTTATTTCTTTTGCTATATCAATAATATTTTCTCCCACACGCTTGGAGATACTGACTGATACTGCTTCCTGACCGTTCAACCTAGAAAAAGTTGTGCGATCCTTAAAGTCAAATGACACAGTTGCCACATCGCGGATGTAGATCGGATTACCATTCTGCATCTTAATCACGATATTTTCGATTGGCAGCGGATCCTTATACTCACCAGGCACCCGGACGATAAAGCTTGATGCGTTGACATCAATGGTACCACCTGGCACGGTAACGTTTTCATTACTGATTGCATCCACCACATCAGCAAACCGGATGTTATAGTGAAGCATTCTGTCCGCATCTACGTCAACCTTCACTTCACGTTCCATGCCGCCCTGAACTTTTACTTCCAGAACGCCATTGATCTTCTCGATCTCTTCCTGCATATCCTCAGCCAGTTCTTTCAGGCGAACGAGCCCGACAGGACCGGATATGTTAAAGGTAAGAATCGGAAACTCAGAGAAGTTTATTTCGATTACCTGCGGCTCCTCAGCTTCAGTAGGAAGCTCTGGTTTTGCGCGGTCAACCTTTTCCCTCACCTTTGTTAGAGCATCATCAATATTATACCCGCTTTGAAATTCAGCCTGGATAATTGAGTACCCCTCGAAAGAAGAGGAGGTGATCTTTTTGATTTCACTGATTCCGTTCAGTTCTTTTTCAATCGGTTTTGTAATCAGGGTTTCAATATCCTCAGGGGATACACCCGGATACGGGGTAGAGATAATCAGCAGCGGAATCGAAATATCCGGTGATGACTCTCTTGGCAGTGATGTATATGCAATCATGCCCATCACTACCAGGATAAACACAAGCACTGCCACTGCAGTCCTGTTATCTATTGATACATCGGTTATTTTCATACTAAACTTTCAGCCACAATGTGTTAATTATTAATCTTGATCTTTTCACCATCGATCAGGGACTTGAAGCCTACAACAATCAGGTCTTCGCCCACTTGTATGCCTTCACTGACGGCGACTTTGTTATCGCTTCTGCCGGCGATGGTTACTACGCGCATATCTGCCTTCCCATCCTTCGCTACAAAGACTACATTCCCAAGATCAGTTACACCAACTACATTCTCAGGGATCATGATCATCTCAGAATACTGCTTTTTCTGAATCCGGACTTCTGCCTTCAGTTCAGGACGCAGCATACCACCGGTATTGGGTACCAATGTTTCGATGGGGAATGTACGATTATTGGTTGAAATGGATTTTCCTACAAACGAGACCCGTCCGGCTACTTCTTTACCAAGTTCCCTGAAAAACACCTTTACAGGAGTGCCGAGCTTCACATCCTGTACAAAAACCTCAGGAACACCAACTTCAACCTTGACGCTTCCAGGATTGATCACGGTGACGATCGGAATTCCAGGTCCTGCAACTTCACCAACTTCAAGATACTTTGCATCAACTACGCCAGAGAAAGGTGCTTTTACGAATGAGTTTTCATACCGTTCCTTCGTCAGCTCATACTGAGCTTTGGCGGCATCTCTCTGATATTTCGCCTGGAGAAACTGGTATTCGCTAGAAGCGTTTTTCTTGTAGATCTCTTCCTGCTTTGAGAACGTAACCTCAGCGAGTTTGAAATTAGCTTCCGCAGCATCAAGGTTAGCCTTGAGCATGGCATTATCAAGCACACAGATTACATCGCCGGTATTGACGAATGAACCTTTATCCTTGAGGAATTTAATAATTTTGCCGCCTTCAGCAGATGCTACCTGCGAGGTCTGCATTGGCTTCACTACACCTATAAGTCTGATTTCATCGGTAAAGGGTGAAGTGGTTACCTTTGCTGTTTCCACCAGCGTGATTTTTTCATCAGGTTTCGCTGACTGGTCAGCTGATGAATCTCCGCACGCCGTAAAAACGAGAGGCAGAACGGTGATAGTAAGAACTAAAACGAAGATCGAAAGTCTTTTCATTGTTGTCTGTCTTTCCTTATTATAATACTTCTTTGCTCAGCAGCTGTTGTAAAGCTGCATCAGTCATCAAATACTCATATACGCCGGTCAGGTAATTCACTTTTGCCTGCGTCATTGCAGTCATCGCATCCACAACTTCCAGCTGTGTTGCAAGACCAGATGAGAAACGATCCTTTGAGATTGAGTAGGCCTTCTCAGCCTGTTCAATCCCCATTTTGTAGGACTCAATTTTTTCCTGCTGTGATTTCATTGTCATCACCGTTTCCTGAAGCCTGTTTGCCAGCAACTTCTCCTGGCGGAGCAAGGTCTCTTCCGTAATTTTCTTTTCGAGCTCAGCCTGTTCAACCTTTGCAGCAGTCATGAAACCGTTAAAGAGGGTCACACGCATGTTCACACCTACATACACGGCATTGTTGTATCTCCAGCGGTCGAATGGGCGTTCATCCTCTTCCTGAGCCTGGATATCCCAGCGTGCGACAGCCGATAATTCAGGAAAATACTTTGCCTGAGCTACAGAGATTGCCTTATCACGCAGTTCCGTTTCCAGACGCAATTGCCGCAGTAGCGGGTTCCGTTCACGAACCGTTTGTTCTGATTCCTGCATATCAGGTAAAACTGACAGGCGATAACTCATGGTTTCTTCAACCCTGATTTCCTGATGGAGATCAAGCCCCACCGTGATCTTCAGGGTATTCTCCGCAATTTTCAGTGATTTGCCTGCTTCTGTTACCTGAGGCACCAGGTTGCTTACCTGAACCCGCGCACGAAGCAGATCGTACTCTGCCACGAGTCCGGCATCGTACATTGCCTGGGTGTTCTTCAGGTTTTCCTCAGCCGTTGCAAGCATGGATTCAGAGAGCTTCTTCACTTCCTTCATGAGCAATACTGAGTAATAAGCTCTTTTCACCTGAACAGCCAGTTCATCTTTCGTAACATTATACATTTCACTGACCATCTCATCGTATAGTTCAGCTGCACGCACAGCGATGAAGAGACTACCGCTGAAAAGTGTTTGAGTAGCTGTCATGCCACCACCCAGGGTATTTGCAGTCCCCTGAGGAATTGCACCGCTGAAAAACGGTGTTTCGATAAAGAAGACACCCTTCTTCAGTGCACGGTTGTAGCTGGCAGTTGCCTCGATTTTTGGCGAGACTGCATCTCCCCAAGCTTCACTGACC
>JAEXTR010000115.1 GCA_023406915.1 Bacteroidota bacterium | reverse complement strand
AGTGACGGAGTTCATTTCCATACGGGAGATATCAAGCAGATCATTGACCATGGTCAGCAAACCGGTGAGCCTGGTAGAAGAACGCTTGAGGAAGTCGAGCTGCTTTTCAGGGGGCAGTATGACTTCGGGATTCATCATCAGGTTCAGGAATCCGAGTGTTGCAGCGATTGGTGCCTTGAGTTCGTGCGAAACCATCGAAACGAACTGAGACTTAATGTGCTCAATCTCCTTAAAACTGGTAATATTCCTCACGACGATAACGATACCAGCGACGGTTTTATCGTGATGCGGAATAGGTGAACAGGTCACTTCAATATAAAGCTCTCTGTTCGGCATAATCTCAACCTGTACGGACTGAGATTTATCCTCGAACTGCTCGGCTGCAAGCATATCATTAATGATAGATGCAACCTCAGCGGGGAGCCGCTGTGCAATAAGTTCCTGGATATGTATCTCCTCAAGAAGGAAATACTTGATTGCAGCTGGGTTATAATATACGACCTCACCATTGCGGTTGACGACCAGTACACCATCGGCAATAAGATTGATAATGGTGTTCAGCCGGCTTCTTTCGAAAGCAAGTTCAAGAAGCCGCTCCTCGCGGTCTTTTTTCATGCGCTCAGATTCAATCAGGAGTCTGCGTTTTTCGAGCCCCTGATTGAGCTGGTGCAGAAGTTCGTCATCGGTAAAGGGTTTCAGGATGTATCCGAAAGCACCCAACCGGGTGGCCTGGATGGCAGTATCATAACTTGCGTAGGCAGTAGCCATAAAGCAGATTGTGTTGGGACGAAGGCGGCGCACTTCCTTCAGGACATCAATGCCGGAAATATCGGGCATTTTGAGGTCAATCAATGCGAGGTCATAGTCGTGTTCAACGACCATTTCGATACCCCCCACTCCATTTTCAGCCGTTTCAACTTCATATCCTTCATATTCAAGGATACGCTTTACAGCGAAGCGAAGGGCATCTTCGTCATCAACAATCAGAACGCGTGCAAGCGGCTCAGGCATTGAGATAATTATTTCTTCTCGCCATAGAAGCGGTTGATGCGTTCAACGACATCTTCAATCTGAATCGGCTTATTCAGGATGGCGTCAGTTTTAATCCATTCCTGCTCTTCTTCAGAGTCAGATTCAAATTTGAAGCCGGTTGCATAGGTAACCGCGGTAACGATGAAGACAGGGATTTTCTTCCCTTGTTCGGTGCGTTTAATTTTGTGTGCGAGCACGAAGCCGGAGTCAAATTCTTCCATCATAAGATCAAGTATGCAAGCATCCGGGAGTTCGCGCTGGAATAGTTCCCAACCTTCTTTACTGCTATCAGCCATCACGATCTGATACCCGCGGGCTTCGAGCATCATTTTATTTTGTTCCAGGATGTCGGGATCATCATCAACTAACATTATTTTTAACGGTGTATTCATTATACTTATCCTTTTAGCTAACATCAGCAACTGCCACAGACAATTGCTGTTCATTCATCGATGTTTTATTGCCGGCAGACCGGCATCATTTAAAGAAACATTATCTGCGAATATCAGGATTCAAACTTTGCTGGGAGGGAGATTGTAAACTCCGTTCCCTTATTGATTTCACTGACGAACCTGATCTCACCCTTATGCATTTTCACGATACCGTAGGCAATTGCCAGACCAAGTCCGGTGCCTTTTCCCATTTTTTTTGTAGTGAAAAACGGGGTAAACACTTTTCCAAAATTCTCTTTTAAGATTCCGCTACCGGTATCACCCACTTTGACTTTTACGATGCTGCCGGTTTTCTCAACCCTGACGGAGAGTTCCTTTTTCACTGCGTTTTCCATGGCTTCAATAGCGTTGCCAATTACGTTGGTCAGCACCTGTTCTATCTGCTCTTTATCCCCTTCCATGGTAATATCGGGGTCGGCATAGCGGATGTCATAACTGACACCCTCATTTTTGGGATCGACCTTCATTTTCTTAAGAATATGATTCAGAAGTGCGGGAAGATCGAATTCTGAGATGTGTAATTTACCTTGTCTGGCGAAATTAAGCAAATTTTGGACAATACTCTTACACCGGTTGGCTTCCTGCACAATCAGGTCAAGATCACCAGTGAGCGGGGTACCTTCGGCAGTTAATTTTGTTACACCACGTTTGATCAGCGAGGCATACAGCATTATTGTGCCGAGTGGGTTATTAATTTCATGCGCCACGCCGGCAGCGAGTTGACCGATGGATGCGAGTTTCTCGGCAGAATGGAGCTGCTCCTGCGTGGTACGGAGGCTTTCATACGCACTTTGCAGACGCTCAATGAGATATGGCAGGCACATTTCCTTTTCACCAAGACCTTTACCCATTGCGATAGCAAACTCACGGCAGGAAGAATATCCGCAGGCACCACAGTTCAGTTCCTGACCAGAACTGTACTTCCCTGTTTCAGCCAGGATTTCCTTTATCTTTTCTTCGGAAGGCATTGGGAGCCGTTCACTCCGTGTAGAAAAATTCCTGGAAAAATCGAGATCGCGACTGTTATAAATAGTGCTTTTCCAAACCTGGCGGTCAGCGTAATTGATTGCGCGTTTTATAAACTCGATTACCTTCTCCCTGCGGGAGTAGTAGTTCAGGTTACTGTCAATGGCAGGACCGCTGATACAGCCTTCGCAGAAGAGCACATCAACGAAGCGTGCATTGATTTTATTATTTGCGAGTTCTTCTATGACTTCAACGACCTTGTTTTTCCCCTCAACTGCCATCACTTCAAAGTTGAGTACGTCGACATCAATACCGGAAGATTTCAGCAGACCGCCTGCTAACGGGTATGCCTTACCAAGCATAGCATGCGGTGGATCGAAGTAGCTTTCCTCGCATGTATCGGGGTCTATTTTCATTTTTTTCAGAATCGTTTTTAATTCTGTAAAGGTAAGCGCTGCGTCAATGATGCCCTCGACTTCCGGATCCAGAATTTCATCTTTTTTTGCAATGCAGGGGCCAATGAAGACAATTTTTACAGGTTCAGCCTCATTTGCGCGAAGATACCTGCCGAGGGCGATCATGGGGGAAACCACTTTCGCAAGGTTTGGCAGGAGTTCGGAATAGTATTTCTGAATAAAATTAGTTACCGCCGGACAGCTGGAGGCGATAATGGGTGTGCCATCATTCTTTTCAATTTCATCACGATACTGCTGACTAATCAGGTCTGCACCGAATGCAGTTTCAACAACAGAGGCGAAACCGATTTTACGGATTGCTGTGGGAAGTTTTTTATAATTATCGGGAAAAGAAGCTGCAAAAGAGGGGGCAACAACAGCGATAACCTTACCAACGGAAAGGAGCTCTTCCATGACGAAATCGATATCACTATGTACAGTTTTGGCATGCTGTGAGCATACCTTGACACAGTGACCGCAGGCAATACAGCGCTCCTGAATAACAAGCGCCTGCCCGTTGATTACCCGGATTGCCTTTGCAGGGCACTCACGGATACATGAATAACACCTTTTGCACAGATCGGGTACTGTGCTGATAATACCGCCGTCCATAACCTCTCAGGGGCTTTCGCCCGGAACCTCTTGCTTGAACGATTGAATGAGAAACAGATGCAAACGTGGCATCCAGGGAACGAATAACAGCCTCTCGATCCGTTCCTCTTTCTATTCGTGATTTCTGACCCCAACCCGGTTGAAAAGTTTACCGAAACCGGGAAGAACGATCATCACCTGCATATTAAGCGAAGAGCGTGCCAAAGTAGTTTTAGATTAAAAACCCTCAATTTTTCACTTAAAAGCAGTGTTTTTATTCATTTTTTCCCTTTCGCTGTAAGTATTCCTAAATTAGAGAAATATTTACCCCATAAAGTAAATTTTCACGATTGCCTGCTTTCCTCAGTCATTCAGGGGGTGAAAGAATGACAGGTGCTGATTCTGGGAGAAAACAGAGGCGATTGACAATTCAATAAACGGCGCTATGATTTGACAGACGGTTCCCGTCCGCCCGAAGGAAATGTGTAGTTTACTGCACATCACGAAACTAATTGTGGAAGCATTATGAAAAAGATGATTTTTATTCAACTGCTTGTTGTATTAGCAATAGGCACTCTCCATTCACAAAGTTTACCTGTGCCGAGGAATCTGCAAAAGGGTTACACGCTCGGTACAAGGTCCCTAACCGGAGAACCTGGTTCCAAATACTGGCAAAACAAAGCTTTTTATAAACTGAAGGCAAACTTCGATCCTGCAACACGACTGCTGACAGGAGAAGCAGAAATTGTTTATCAGAACAACAGTCCTGATACTCTTAAAGAGATTGTCTTCGGTGTAAAGCAGGACCTGTTCAGGAAAGGAGAAGCAAGAAATACAGCAGTTGCTGCGGCGGATGTCCATGATGGTGTGACACTTTCCCAGGTTCTTGTTAATGGAGTACCTGTAAGTGAGGAAAAAATCTTCAGACAGAGTACACTTGGTCAGGTTCCGGCGTTGATTCCCCCCGGCGGCAGCGCAAAACTTGAAGTGCAATGGAGCTTTACCCATCCTTTTGAACAGAAATTACGGTTTGGAACGTATGATTCTGCATCATTCTTTATTGCATACTGGTATCCTCAAATCTGCGTGTATGATGATTTGGGCAAATGGAACAGATATCCAATGGATGGTGAGCATGAGTTTTTCAATGAATTCGCAGACTATGATGTATCGATCACCGTACCATCAGAGTATGCGGTGTGGGCTTCCGGCAGCCTGTTGAATGGTGAGCAGACCCTGAGAAGTGAAATCCTGAAAAGGATTGAAAAGATGATGAGTCAGGATGCATCAGTTATCATCGCGGAGAAGAGTGAGTTTATAAAAAAGCAAGTAACCATTACTGATAAGCCCACCTTAACCTGGAAATTTAAATCAGAGAACTGTAACGACTTTGCATTTGCCCTGAGCAGTTCTTACAGATGGGAGGCCGTAAGAGCATTATGTGATGTGCAGACAGGCAGATATGTACCGATTAACGTTGTTTATAATGATAAAGCTGAACCGTTTTATGAAGTAGCAAAGCTTGCGAAGGAATCGATTGAGTATTATTCATCGGTATTGCCTGCTGTCCCCTACCCATTTCCTGTCATGACAGTTTTTCACGGTATGGAGGGGATGGAATTCCCCATGATGTGCAATAACGAAGCATTTGAGACAAGAGACATCAACGTCTATGTAACATCACATGAGATCGGGCACACTTATTTCCCCTTCTATGTAGGCATCAATGAGTTTAAGTACTCGTGGATGGAAGAAGGTTGGGCAACGATGTTACCATACGAATTGCAGAATCAGCAAGAGCCTGCGCTTGATGCGAGAATTTGGAATGCTACGGCGCTTTCACGGTATGGCGGTACGGAGTCTGAAATGCCGCTGATCGTGCCGTCTTTCCAATTAAGGGGATACACCCATCAACTGGCGGCCTATTCAAGGTCATCACTTATGTATTATTACCTGCGTGAATATCTTGGTCATGAGCGGTTTATCAAGGCACTGCATCACTATATGAATCTTTGGAAGCAGAAGCATCCAACACCCTATGACTTTGTGCACTGCATCGAGACATCGAGCGGTGAGCAGCTTGGATGGTACTGGAATCCGTGGGTGAGGGAGTTCACTAATGCAGATCTGAAGATTGAGAATGCTGAATCAAAGAATGGTGAATGCCGTGTTACGGTCCGTAAAGTCGGAGGTTTACCTGTACCGGTTGTAGTAACAGTCGCCTGTAAAGATGGCAGTGAATCAACTGAAAGGTATACAGCAGGAGTGTGGAAAGATAAAGATATCTTTGAAGTTACCATCCCGGTGAAATCAGAGGTGGTAACCGTGAAGATTGGTAGTCTGCAGATACCGGATACCAATCCAGCAGATAATAGTTTCAGCCTTCAATAGTCCGGATAAAGCGACAGTCTGTACAGCAAGTAACTAATTGCTGTACAGACTGTATAGGCTTAGTACCGCTTTCACTAATCCTCATAATCTGCGGGAACACCTACCGAAAACGAAACCGAACCATCGAATAATACTTGAATCATCATCGCACTCCTTGACTGCGACGAAATGAATAAACCGCAATATTATTTATATTCGGTATGAAGATTTAAAAATCTCGCATCAACAAGTTATTACGACCTGGATACTAGACAACAAAACGAAACACATTATGAATATCATACATCGATTTGCAATTTTGGTAATTGCCCTGCTCGCCGTTCAAAACTCTTTTATATTTAGCCAAGTCAACAAACATGCGAAGAACTCGACTTCACCAGATACATCAGGAATGGTACTTGTAAATGGTGGTTCTTTTAATCTTGGTAATAAAAATGAAAACAATGCATACACCATAATTTTGGACAGCTTTTATATTGACAAATACGAGGTTACCGTAAAGCAGTTTAAAGAATTCTGCGATGCTAAGGGACGACAAATGCCTGATGAGCCAGAATGGGGATGGATCGATAATCATCCTATGGTAAATGTGACCTGGTTTGATGCGGTGGAGTATGCTGAGTGGGTCGGGAAGCGACTTCCAACTGAGACTGAGTGGGAGCTGGCTGCAAGAGGAGGTGACAGGAGCAAAGGATTTCTCTATGCTGGAGCGAACCGAATTGATGATGTTGCCTGGTATTTCCATAACGGTAGTAATAAAACACATCCGGTTGGTAAGCTTAAGCCAAATGAACTTGGAATTTATGATATGAGCGGGAATGTTTGGGAATGGTGCAGTGATTGGTTTTCGGAACCGATTGCCCCAGGAAGCACTTTAAGGAATCCAAGGGGTCCTGATCGGGGCGAAGGTAAAACTCTTCGCGGTGGTTCGTGGCTTAGTGACATCGATGTTATTAGTACCAGTTTTCGCAATTGGGCGCAACCTGAAGTCAGAATTGGCGATTATGGTTTTAGGTGTGTAGTAACGAAATAAAGTCATTCACAATACTGTTTTAACAGAGCTTTAGATTGTCGATGACATAAATCAGGACCAATTGAAGTCATGAGTTTATCCCCAGAATAATCGGAAAGCATCAATAAGTCCACAGTGCCTACGTTCAATGATTTGCTTGCATAGTCGGTTCGTGCCTGTGCTCCGGAAAAGAGAATGACTGAAGTATTGAGGTTGTAACCAATAGTTTCATTCACATAATACAGTATTAATGATAAAAAAATGCAGTGTTTATGATACAATCAAAATTACCACAAACCGGTTCGAGCATATTTGCAGTCATGTCAAAACTTGCCCACGATTACCAGGCGATCAATGTATCGCAGGGTTTTCCCAATTTTGATCCTGACACCAGGCTAACGGACTTATTTCACCATTACCAGCTGAACGGTTGCAATCAGTACAGTCCCATGCCAGGATTGCCATTATTGAAGCAGAGGATTGCAGAAAAAACAACTTTTTTATATGGCAGTGTATATGATCCTGATACCGAGATTACTATTACAGCAGGAGCCACCCAGGCATTATACACTGCAATCTCAACTGTGGTTCACACCGGTGATGAGGTGATTATTCTGGAACCAGCTTATGATTCATACGGACCGACAGTAATTCTGAATGGGGGTATTCCTGTATATATTCCACTTCAGGAGCCAGATTTTTCCATAGACTGGGAGGCTGTAGCTGCTGCATGTAATAACCGTACCAGGATGATTATCATCAACAGTCCGCACAATCCAACCGGGGCGCTAATCACGGAACTGGATATAAGACGGTTGGAGGAACTTGCCGGAAAATATGAGTTTGTTGTACTCAGTGATGAAGTGTATGAGCATATAGTTTTTGATGATAGGAAGCATTTGAGTATTGGAGCATCAGAGATCCTGCGCCCAAGAACGATGGTTATTTCTTCTTTCGGGAAAACATATCATACTACAGGGTGGAAGGTCGGATATGTATGCGCCCCTGCGGTAATTACGGCTGAATTCAGGAAGCTCCATCAATTCACAGTATTCTGTGTAAATACGCCTGCCCAGTATGCGTACGCAGATCATCTCCAAAACCGCGACCCCTATCTTACTCTGCACACATTTTACCAAAAGAAAAGGGATTATTTTAACCGGCTGATTGAGGGAAGTCCATATAAACTGAAACCAGCTGAAGGGACATACTTTCAACTATTGGATTATTCTGCTGTGTCATCCCTGCATGATCAGGAATTCTCAGAATTATTGGTTAAGGAAGCCGGAGTTGCAGTTATTCCCCTTTCCCCCTTCTATGCAAAAGGGAGCGACAGCAAGCTCATCAGAATTTGTTTTGCCAAGACAGACGATATATTGCAGAAGGCAGCAGAAAAGCTGGTTCAGTTTGCCAGCAGATAGAACAACACATTCATTCAACAATATCCCTATAATGGATTGATATTATGAAACAGTTCTTTAAGCATGTTTTTTCCACATTGGTTGGAAATATCATTACCCTGATCATTGCAGGATTGTTTATCCTGGGTTTTATCGGGGTTATGGTGGCATCGATTGACAGCACAACCACCTACATACCCCCAGAAAAGTCTGTGCTGCACATTTATCTGAACCAGACGATCCCGGATCATGCAAACGAGGATCCGTTCTCCGGTTTGTTGACCGGGGGAAGTGACGCCAATGCGGCATTGGGGCTTGATAAAATACTTACCTGTATACGCAGGGCTAAAAGTGATGAGCGCATAAAAGGAATTTTTCTTGAACTATCGGAGGTCCCGTCAGGACTTGCAACCATCAATGAACTACGACAGGCGTTCCTTGATTTCAGGAAGAGTGGAAAATTTGTGTATGCTTACTCCAACAACTATTCACAACGTGCATACTATCTTGCCACCGTGGCTGATTCAATATACCTGAATCCGATGGGAGGTATCTCACTGACAGGGATCAATGCATCAGTTATGTTCATGAAGGGTCTACTGGATAAGATTGGCATCAAGGCTGAAGTAATCAGGCATGGTAAATACAAGAGCGCTATTGAACCCTTTACCCTGACAAAGCTGAGCGATGAAAACAGACAGCAGATTACAGAATACATCACGCCGGTTTGGAGTACTATGATTTCTGAAATCGCGAAGTCAAGGAAACTGAATCAGGCTGAAGTGCAAAAAGCAGTTGACAGCCTCTTACTGTTTGATGGTATGTATGCACTCCAAAAAGGATATGTTCATAAGTTGCTCTACCGTGATGAGGTAACCGAAAGAATCAAGTCCAGGACCGGGGCGACGATGCAGTCATACGTCACGCTCAATAACTACATTCTCTCCCCTCTTTCAGATGAAGAAGACAGAGCAAGCGAATCTGATAATATCATCGCACTGATATTCGCCGAAGGTGAAATCAGAATGGGGAATTCGGATGAAGGTATTATAGGAGCCGAAACACTAACGAAAGCTATTGAGAGTGCCGCAGACGATTCAAAAGTAAAGGCGATCGTTTTGAGAGTCAATTCACCCGGTGGTGATGCGCTTGCATCAGAGCTCATCTGGCGTGCACTTGAAAAAGCAAAGAAATCAAAACCAGTTATAGCTTCTATGGGAAATGTTGCGGCATCTGGCGGATACTACATTGCCTGTGGAGCGGACACCATTCTGGCCTCTGAGCATACTCTGACCGGATCCATTGGTGTATTCGGACTAATGTTTAATATGCAAGAGCTCCTCAATCAGAAACTGGGAATCACCTTTGATAATGTCAATACAGGAAAATACGCTGATATTGGTAAAGCGAATCGTCCGCTGAGTGAGTATGAAAGATCTGTGATTCAAAAAAGGATTGAGCATATCTATGACACTTTTCTGGACCGTGTATCTTCAGGCAGAGGAATGAAAGTTGGTAACGTGGATTCCATTGCACAGGGTCGTGTCTGGATTGGGGCGAGGGCAAAAGAAATCAGACTGATAGACGCATTCGGCGGTATGAACGATGCAGTTGTATTGGCTGCAAAACTGAGTAAGCTGAGTGAGTACCGCGTGAAGGTAATGCCGAAGAAGGAGAGCATCTTTGAGCGCTTCTTCACATTACT
>JAEXTR010000247.1 GCA_023406915.1 Bacteroidota bacterium | reverse complement strand
TGGGATAGAGTCAGTTAAAAAAATGGGACTGGATAACTATTATGAGATAAAGGTGATCTCTTCACTGGAGTTTCTGGAACAAGTTGTGTCTACGTATCAGAGCAGTCCAAATCTATTGTTGCGTTCGCTGGAAGTGGATCTTACCGCCAAATTAAAGGAATGTGTTGAGCAAATTAAGGAGAATATTGAATCTACTGCACTGGAAAGGATTCGTGGAGATATCGAAGACTTCGAAAAAAGAATTGCTGAGGACCGTGCTAATCTTGAGTTTCTAAAAACCGAACACAATGGTGAAAGAAAGAATCTTGACCTACAATTGCAGGAAACCGTCAATCTTATTGAGAATAAGTCATTCCAGGCTATTAAAAAGTTTGAGGATAGGATTAAAGAGATCGATCAGAAACAGAACGTGAATCCTGCAAAAACGTTTAAAAACTCATTGATAAATACGCTTGTGGTATCATTGATAATGATCATCATAGGCGGATTTGTCAGTAGTCTGTCAGGTGATATGAACTGGAGCGGTAGTTTTGCTGCTGTGCTTCGCGCATTCTTTCTGACTGGACTTATCTGGGGGGGCTCTACATTCGTACTCGGATTTGTGATTTCTTTTCTGATGGCTTCCTCAACTATTTATGAAAGCACAAAGGAAAAACGGGAAATTCTGAAAAAAATAACACTCGTTCAGAATCAGAAGAGAAAAGAGATTGACCAGTTCAAAAAAGAACATGAGAAAAAATACTCTTCACGTGGAAAAGTTGCAGAATCACGAATCAAACAAGCAGAAGAGGCGCTGAGATCTTCTGTTGAAGGGAAGCGTCAAAAAGAAGATACCCTGATGCAGGAAAAGGAAGCTGCCACCCGTGAGCCAATTCAAAAGCTAAATACGATACTGACCTCTCTATACCGACATTAATAATTTTGGCTAATATCAGCCATTTGTGCATCCTTACATTCCTCCTCCAGTTTTCGATTAAAATGATCGCCCATCCCGAAAATCATAATGTTAGTCCATCTAGTGAGCAATGGGGATAAAAAAACGCCCTTTTTCAGCTATTTATTGCTTTTTAACCCACCGCCACACCCAAGAACACTAATCCGGCATGCTGGGGGTTTTATTCAGGGGAGAGAATCTAGCAGAATGGCACTCTTTTTGACAAAAAGCGAGTATTGAATTGTGCGTTTTTAAACCGGAGGTATTTGTGAATACATTTTTTGAAAACTTTCAGACATCATTTGAACTTTACAAACAAGGTCGTTATGATGAATCTCTCGAGCATCTGAGAAAAGCTGAAGATACCTATCACCCTTCATCTGATCCGGCAGCTCTTGGACTTGATGATTTATTTATTTTAAAGGCAACAATCTACCTTGCCAAGCAAGAGAATGAGATTGCACGGGCTTTGTTTGAAAAAGCACTGAAGGTAAATCCTTCATCAGCAGAGGCATGCCTCGGATTAGGTAAGCTCTTTTTTCATGAGGAGCTTTTCTCACATGCGAAGTTGATGTTTGAATGGGCAGTAAAAAATGAACCTGATAATCAGATAGCAGTTGATTATCTGGCTGAGATCAATGAAATCACAGGTTTCCCCAAAGACCACAATTCCCTGTACGAAGAAACAATCCAGGAGGAGCCTGAACCTGAAGAAGAGGACCCGTATGAAAAGGCTTACGAGCTTTTCGCTCAGAAGAAGTATGAGGAAGCAATAGGCATTCTGGTTTCATCACGGATGGATTTGCGTAATAAGCTTTCAAGTATAGAAAATTTCCTCGGTTTCAATTACCTCGCAACTCAAAGCATTGAAAAGGCAAAGGAAGCTTTCGAGTGGGGGGTTACACTGAATCCCGAAACGTCGCAAGGTTATGCCGGATTAGGTGAAATTCATTACCTGAATGAGAATGATAAGCAGGCAAGACTCATGTTTGAAAGAGCTGTGAAAAACAACCCACTGAATGAGTTTGCTATCGGAGGTCTCGCTAAAATAGATAAAAAGGTAGTTCTTCCCAGTAACCTGAAATCAAAACAAAAGAAACTTGAAGATTTTATTCAGTCAGCATACGAAAAATTCACGGCAAAAAGATTTCAGGAATCCCTTGAAGATCTGGCAGCCGCTGAAGCACTGACGAGTCAGGTGGGTGCAGACAGTCCGGATATTGTTGCCAGTATGTATAATTTCATGGGATTCAATCATTTGGCACTGATGAATATCGGTGAGGCAAAAGCGGCATTTGAAAAGGCACTCGAGACCAATCCACAATCATCACAGGCGTGTGCCGGGTTGGGTGAAGTGTTCTATCTGAACCAGCAGGATGAGCAGGCAAAGACGATGTTTGAACTTGCCGTCAATAATAACCGCGAAAACGGCTTTGCACTTGCAGGACTTGAGAAGGTAAACATCATTCTCGGATTTCCCTCTGGACATTCAACGATAAGCCTGATGAAATAACTGATGCGTGTAACCCTCAGCATGATTGTGAAGAACGAGTCCAAATACCTGAGAGGGTGTTTGGACTCTGTGTTTGGTGCAGTTGATGAAATCGTCATTGTGGATACCGGATCGAATGACGATACGATTGCCATTGCTGAGGAATACGGAGCAAAAGTATTTCACTTTCCATGGCAAAATGACTTCTCCATGGCGCGGAACTTCGCGCTGGAAAAATCAACAGGAGACTGGATTCTTTATCTGGATGCAGATGAACGCCTCACACCAGGGTCGATCCAGGAGCTTCGCAAGATAACATCTGCTGATGAGCGTTGCGGATATGAAGTGACTCTGAGAAGTGTTGATGATTTGGGTGGCAGACCGAACATCATGCGTTATGTCCGACTATTCAGGTACTTGCCAGGGGTATATTTCAGGGGCAGAGTTCATGAACAGATACTGGATTCCCTTTTCGCACTTGGCTACAGTGTAAAGCCCAGCAATATTGAACTACTCCATCTGGGCTATAACGTCAATGAGGATGAACTAAAAGCGAAAGCCAGGCGCAATCTGGAATTGCTGCTACAGGAATATACCCAGGTCCCTTCAGGTTATACTGCCTTCCATTTAGGGCAGTCATACTCTTTTCTCAGGGATATGCGTAATGCGGAAAAGTATTTTAGTTTAGCTGTGCAGGATCCGGAACTTCGTCGTGACTATAGAGCACATTCTTACAGATTCCTTTCTGCGCTTGCACTGGAGGCAAAAAACATCAGTGTTGCCCTTGAGTTCAGCAAACAGGCACTCGAAGCAGATAGCAACCTCACTCTTGTTAATCTGGTTGCAGGAAAAGTGTTGTATGCAGCTGGTGATCCTGATCAGGGAGCCATTTTATGTAAAAAGGCCTTTACGATTAATAAAGAAATTGTAGTGAAAGGAAAGTCGTCAGATTTCGATGTTCTTGTTGACCCCGAGACATTGTGCTACCATTTGTTGGAGCTTGGGGTGGAACACCGATCACAGGAATTGTTTGATTT
>JAEXTR010000355.1 GCA_023406915.1 Bacteroidota bacterium | reverse complement strand
TAGGCACGGCTCTCTGCCATTGCAGCTTCCGGAGGAAGTGCATTCTCAAAAAATATTGAACCGGAATTTAACAACCGTCACATCTTTCAAATATGTAATAACAGAAATATCAGGAAAATCATAACCTTAGGCTTTATTATCGCAATTTTTAAGCAACAAGTTTAATCCCGGTTTACGGGAAGAACCTATTCACTTTCATCATAACCTAAAACCGGTCTCAGCCATTTTACCATTTCTCCATAGCTGTAACCTTTCCTCTTGTGGTAATCCTGTACCTGATCCTTACCTAGTTTTCCTGTAGTAAAATACTTTGATTCCGGGTGGGCAAAATACCAGCCACAGACAGATGCTGTTGGGTGCATCGCCAGATTCTCGGTCAGGATAATGGATGTTGCGTCAGTCGCGGCAAGCAGATCAAACATCAGAAGTTTCTCAGTATGATCCGGGCAAGCTGGATAACCGGGCGCCGGTCTGATACCAGCATACTTTTCTCCAATTAATTCATCATTCGAGAGCCTCTCATCCGGGGCATACCCCCAGAACTCTTTGCGTACCAGTTCATGCAATCGCTCAGCAAAAGCTTCGGCGAGTCTGTCTGCCAATGCCTTTGCAAGGATGGCAGAGTAATCATCATGCTGTGCTTCATACTCACGCACTACATCATCAAGACCAATTCCGGTGGTTACTGCAAACGCGCCAATATGATCGGGCACACCGGACTCCTTTGGTGCAATAAAATCAGCAAGGGCAAAGTTTGGGAGTGCTCCGCTCTTCTCAGTCTGCTGACGTAACGAGTGGAACGTGGTAAGTATGCCCTTCCTCTTTTCGTCAGCATACACTTCTATATCATCATAATTAACACAATTTGCTGAAAATATCCCGAATACTGCAGACGCAGACAGTTTCTTTTCACGAATAAGGATGTCAAGTATGGCATTTGCATCATCAAATAGTTTTCTTGCTTCTGTGCCTGCAACAGGATCATCAAAGATTTTTGGATATCTTCCCTTCATCTCCCATGCCTGGAAGAATGGGGTCCAGTCGATGTACTCCCGCAGTTCTTCCAATGAATAATTCTTCAGCACTTTCGTACCGGTAAACTTTGGCAACGGAGTAGGATTCTGTTTCCAGTCCCAGGTAAATCTGTTCTGGCGGGCAGCCTTTAGCGGAAGCAGGTTCTTAGCTTCAGTTTTTCGCTTATGGTCTTCCCTCAAGGCAGCATATTCCTGCCGGATGGATGCAGTGAAACTTTCTTTTTGTTCCGGATTTAACAACTGAGATACCACAGGCACACTACGTGAGGCATCAAGGACGTGAATCACAGGATGGGAGTATTTAGGGGCAATCTTAACTGCCGTATGCATCCTGGATGTGGTTGCGCCACCAATCAGTAATGGTACTTTCAGTCCACGCCGCTCCATTTCGGCAGCTACAAACACCATCTCGTCCAGCGACGGGGTAATCAGCCCACTCAAGCCAACTGCATCGACATTTTCATCAATTGCAGCCTGTATAATTTTTTCGGCAGAAACCATAACCCCAAGATCAATGATCCTGAAGTTGTTACAACCAAGCACTACACCTACAATGTTTTTCCCGATATCATGCACATCACCTTTTACCGTGGCAAGCAATACCGTACCTGCATTGTCGGTAGCTCCTTCCTCCTTTTCTGCCTCGATGAATGGAATCAGATGCGCAACAGACTTTTTCATTACTCTGGCACTCTTCACTACCTGAGGCAGAAACATCTTTCCTGCACCAAACAGATCGCCAACCACATTCATCCCTGCCATCAGCGGACCTTCAATCACTTTTAAAGGTGATTTGAGCTTTATACGTGCCTCTTCTGTATCGGCATCAATAAACTCCACTATTCCACTTATAAGAGCGTGTTTCAGCCGTTCTTCAACATCGGCATCCCGCCATGCAAGATGCTTCTCCTCTGCCTTACCTGCACTCTTAAACCTTGACGCCACATCCAGCAATCTTTCTGTTGCATCTGATCGCCGGTTCAGCAGCACATCTTCGATCGGTTCAAGCAGTTCCTGAGGAATATCTTCATATACCTGCAACTGACCTGCGTTTACAATACCCATGTCCAGTCCAGCCTTGATCGCATGATACAGAAAGGCTGCATGCATTGCTTCCCTTACCCGGTCGTTACCCCGAAAGCTGAATGAAACATTACTGATACCACCGCTGGTATGTACCAGTGGCAGGTTTTCCTTAATCCATCGTATTGCCTCGATGAAGGATACCGCATAATTATTGTGTTCTTCTATACCAGTTCCTACGGTGAGGACGTTCGGATCAAAGATGATATCCTGTGGAGGGAATCCAACCTCTTCTGTAAGAATCTTGTATGCGCGGGAGCAGATTTCGATCCTGCGTTCATATGAGTCTGCCTGTCCCTGTTCATCAAATGCCATCACAATTACAGCAGCACCATACTTCAGAATCTTTGAAGCATGCTCTCTGAAAACTTCTTCCCCCTCCTTCAGACTGATAGAATTGACGATACTTTTTCCCTGAAGATTTTGCAGGGCGATTTCAATCACACTCCACCTGGATGAATCCACCATGATGGGAAGTTTTGCAATATCTGGCTCAGCGGAAAGAAGACGAAGAAAACGCTTCATAGCAGCTTCTGAATCCAGCATCCCTTCATCCATATTTACATCGATCGCCTGCGCACCACCCTCCACCTGATCAAGGGCGATAGCAAGAGCATCTTCGTACTTCCCTTCGAGGATAAGTCTGGCAAATTTTCTGGATCCGGCAACATTGGTTCTTTCACCTATGTTTACAAAATTTGATTCAGGCCGCACCACAAGTGGCTCTAATCCCGAAAGTCTGAGATACGGCTCAATAACCGGAATTTTTCTCGGCTGCAGGTCTTTTACAGCTTCGGCAATTTCGCGGATATAATCTGGTGTAGTTCCGCAACACCCACCAACAATATTGAACAACCCTTCTTTCGCATATCCGGCAAGTAGACCTGCCATTGTGGATGGGGTTGCGGCATAACCACCGAATGCGTTGGGTAGCCCGGCGTTTGGATACAAGCTGACTGCATAAGGAGCATTCCTTGCCACTTCAGCAATAAACGGTCTCATCTGCTCAGTACCGAGAGCGCAGTTCAAGCCAATACTGATAATGTTTTTTGCATGTGAGATCGAGATCAGAAACGCTTCAGTTGTCTGCCCAGAGAGGGTTCTTCCGCTCAGATCAACCACGGTACCGGAAATCATAACAGGAATCTTTTGTCCTGTCTTCTCCATATAGTCCATTACAGCAAAAAGTGCTGCCTTGGCATTCAGGGTATCAAAAATTGTTTCCACCAGCAGAATATCTGAGCCGCCATCCATTAACCCTTTTATCTGAATAGTGTAGGCATCAACAATATCCATAAAATCAACTGCACGGTACCCGGGATCATTCACATCCGGGGAAAGTGAGGCAGTTTTGTTTGTTGGCCCCAGAGCACCTGCCACAAAACGGGGTTTATCAGGGTTGGCAGCTGTAAATTTGTTAGCCGCTTCTTTCGCCACCTTTGCTGATGCGTAGTTCAGTTCATAGCTCAGCGATTCCAGCCCATAATCAGCCTGTGAAATAGGCGTGCCGTTAAAGGTATTGGTTTCGATGATGTCGGCACCGGCTTCCAGATATTGGGTGTGAATTTCAGAGATTATATCCGGGCGAACAATAGACAGGAGATCATTATTCCCGCGGAGGTCCTTTGGGTGATCCTTAAACCGTTCGCCACGGAAATCTGATTCCTGCAATTGATACCGCTGAATCATAGTACCCATGGCACCATCTATTACTAAAATTTTTTCTCGCAGTAACTGCTGAAGCAGGTCAAAACTATTTCTCATTGATCAGGGAACTTTCTGTAAAGTTAACACACTTTTTGAAACATCCTTGAATATAATTAAATTTCAAATGGTAAAAAAATAGTATAACATAAGAGCATCCTATGATCGTTGTAACTGGCGGCGCAGGCTTTATTGGCAGCGCAACTGTATGGAGATTAAACACCCGTGGTATGAATGATATTCTAATCGTTGATGACCTGGGCACAGATGAAAAATGGAAAAATCTCGTTGCGCTCTCCTACCGGGACTATCTGAATAAACACGACTTCCTGAAAATGGTGAAGGATGACACGCTCCCTTATGATGTGACCGCGATTATTCACCTGGGTGCGAACTCTTCCACCACCGAGCGGGATGCCGAACACCTGATGAGTAATAACTACCATTACACCAAAACACTTGCCCAGTTTTGCCTCAGTAAAAATATCCGGTTCATATATGCCTCATCTGCCGCAACCTACGGTGACGGATCATTAGGATTCAACGACGACGATGCAGCATGCCTGAAACTCCGCCCCCTGAATATGTACGGTTACTCAAAAAATCTTTTTGACAGCTGGGCGTATCAGACTGGTGCAATAAACCATATTGCCGGAATAAAATATTTCAATGTGTACGGTCCAAACGAGGCCCACAAGGGAGATATGCGCAGTGTCGTGCATAAGGCATTCGAACAGATTAGGGATACTGGTGAAGTTAAGCTGTTTACTTCACTCCACCCGGACTATAAGGATGGTGAACAAAAAAGAGACTTCGTCTATGTAAAGGATGCGGTGGATATGACGTTGTTCTTCCTTGATAAGCCCAATGCTAATGGGTTGTTCAATGTTGGTACGGGGAAGGCAAGGACCTGGATCGATCTGGTTACCGCAATTTTCAAAGCTCTGGATCAGCAACCTAATATATCCTTTGTCGACCTGCCACAACATCTGGCAGCAAAGTATCAATACTTTACAGAAGCGAATCTGGATAAAATAAAAAAAGCCGGCTACTCTGATTCTATAGGAACTTTAGAACACGGAGTAACCGACTATGTCAGAAACTATCTTGTAAAGGGGTGTTACCTCGGCGATGAGTAACGGCTAGAATTCGTCGTCCTCTTCGTCAAAGTTTTCATCCTCAAAGTCTTCGATTTCATCATCCTCGAAGTCTTCGTCATCAAACTCTTCGTCGTCGAAGTCCTCGATATCTATATCTTCCAGGTCTTCTTCATCGAAATCTTCATCGTCGAGGTCCTCTTCATCGAGGTCATCCTCTTCTAACTCTTCTTCATCAATATCATCGAAGTCCTCTTCATATGAGGGTTCGTCTTCATCTTCAAAATCATCAATGTCATCAAATTCTTCTTCGAATTCCTCTTCAGCCGCATCATCTTCAAAATCATCCACCGCACAGCGGATTTCAGACTGTGGGATAATCGGGAAAAGGGATTCATCAGAGAA
>JAEXTR010000289.1 GCA_023406915.1 Bacteroidota bacterium | reverse complement strand
GCTCCATAAGTGTCAAAGATGGGTTCAAAAGTAGTACCTGCATTGGTCGTTTTCCAGATATTTCCGCTGGCAACGGCAACATAGTACTCTGAAAAGTTCGTTGGGTTCACCGCAAAATCCGCAATTCTTCCCGACGTCACGGCAGGTCCTACAGTCCGCCACTTGAGACCCGAAAAATGGTTTACCTTGTCCGTTTCCTTTTCCTGGGCAAGGGTAAACTGGCAAAGTATAGCTACAATAAGCAGCGCAGTTATAGCCAGGTTCTTCATACTTCCTCGTCGATTTTGTGTAGTTATTTATCTGGTTCGATATGCACGGTCACCCGGGCATTGAATACATGTTTTTTAATTTCATCCTCAACCTGGTGAGCAATAGAATGAGCTTCACCAACGGTCATATCACGATTCACATGGATATTCAGTTCGATAAAAGTGTACGGACCGGATTCACGGACTTTAATATCATGATAATGCTTAACGCCCTCCACGGTCTTAACGATTGTGCTGATTCTTTCCTGTGCACCCTCTGGTGCCCTGTCGATCAGTGCATCAAAAGATCTTTTTCCAATTCTGTAGCTGATAAGTAATACTATGATAGCCACAACCAGGGCTGCTGCGGGGTCCATAAATGAGATACTGAAGTAAGTACCGATAATACCAACAAGAACCACCCCCGAACTGAGAATATCAGTTGTAAAATGCAGTGCATCAGCCTCCAGTGCCTGACTATTGTATTTCCTTGCAACACGCATCAGTGCCTTTGATCTGCCATAATCGATAATGATAGAAGTAATGATAACGATAAAACTCCAGGGAGTCACTTCAACAATATGTTCAGAACCAAGGAGTCTTGAAGTTGCTTCATAAACAATCCAAAGGCAAGTGATAACCAGCAGTATGGTTTCGATCAGTGCTGAATAGTTCTCGATCTTACCATGGCCAAAATTGTGGTCATCATCAGCCGGGCGGTCTGCGTAGCGTACCGCTACAAAAGTGATCAAAGCCGCAATGAGATCCAATCCTGAGTGAAGCGCTTCGGAGAGTATACCAAGACTGTTCGTGGAAAGCCCCACGGTCAGTTTGAATGCGGTAAGAAAAACTGCCGCAATCACTGAGGAGAGTGCTACCATTCGTTTTTCCCGCACCGCGGTTTCCGCAGTGGGGTGTTCTATAGAATTATGTATCATTGAACAGGAGTTCCAACTGACTTTCGGCAATGAAGGAAATGATCAAAGTGACCAACAATTTACATATTTTTAGTGAGAATTGCGGCCGTTCATCATTTGAATTAGTCCGTTTATCAATTTTGAAGGGGGAGTGATGGGAAGGGTGGAGCAGAACACTCCACCCAATCAGCAGAATTTATTTTACATAGAGCATCTTCCGCAGCTCGCGGAATAAAACTTCATTACCGTTTCTGATATCCAATTCGTAGAAATAGATACCTGATGCATACTTTGAAGCATCAAACTTAATCTCATAATACCCGCTGCCAAGCTGGTTGTTAACAAGTTCTCTTATTAACTCACCATTTGAGGCATATATCCTAAGTGCAACTGTGCTCTCTTTCGGAATACCGAATCTGATTACCGTTTCAGGGTTAAATGGATTTGGATAGTTCTGGTGAAGAACATATTCCTTTGGCTTATCCGTTGTTCCATCATCAATAGCAGTCAGTGTTGTGACTGTAGCAAAAAGTGAGTAGGCAGAAACTGTATCCTGACTGTAAGCCTTTATACGGTACGTATACTTGCTTACCGCGTCGGCTATGGTAGTGTCGATAAAAGTACTCACATCTGTAGCCACAGAATCGAGGAAAACAAAGTCAGCGGTACTGGCAGAATCACCATCTTTTCGCTCAATCCAGAATCCACTTTCATTTATGGAGTTATCAATCCAATGCAGTTTTACCCGTTTTGGGGCAAGCGCAGTTGCAGTTAACTGGGTTGGCGAGTTTATGGGTTGCAGGATAGTGGTGAAACTATTCCATGGACTAAAGTCCCCCCATACAGGTCCACTCTGTGCGGCTACTCTCCAGTAGTATTTAGTCTTGAATTCCAATCCAGATACAACCCTCATCGTGTCTGTCAGTGTTGAATCATTGGTAAAATATGGCATTGCGGCTGTGTCAGAAGTAACCTGCAGGTGATATCCATCTATGACTTCAGTGATCGCCTTTGCTTTTGACCAAAGGAAAGTCACTGTCTGGGGCTGGTACATTGAATTGTTGGAAGGTTGAATCAGTTGAGAACTCATCCACCGAATACTGATCGGGAAGGAGACGCTGACTGATTGCAGCGAAGGATTTGAAACAGATACAATTCTTATCAGAGCACTATCAGTTTCAAAGTACGGCACTGTCCAGACGTAGGCACCTAATGATGCCGAAACCGGTTGAGGAGTAATAGGTACCCAGGGCGTGCCCGGATCAAGTTTCAGTTCAATATTCACCTGTTCAGATTGGGTGAGTTGAGAAACCCATCTGATCGTATCGGTTTCACCGGCAAAGAGCACTGCACCTGAATTTGGGGAAATATATTGTAATCCCTGACTGATCGTGAATTTCTGGTCACTGATGTCGCTCAATTCTGGCAGAGCTTTCGCAGAGACTCTAAAGCGGCAATGATCGGATGCAAGCTGAGGTACTTGCCAGTCAAACGTTGCTATGCTGGCAGGGATACTTGCTGCTATAACACTCCAAGTGGTGCCGTTGTCTGATGAAAACATAAGCTGAACGGTATCGATGTTGACGCTGTTCCAGGTGATACTCTTTATCGAGCCTGCCAACAAGGTATCACCGTTATTCAGTGAGGTTAGGGTTAATGATGCCAGAGTTCTGATTTTTATATCATCAACATACCACCCGTCGCGGTGCTGAGACCCGTCAGACCGCAGCTTGAATCTAATTTTTGCCATCTGATTTGCATATTGTTGCAGGGAGATTTCTTCATACACCCAGGCAGCCTGAACATTATCATACAAAGGCTGACCGTTAGGTTGAAATGACCCTGTTCCGGCATTCATATATGCACCAGAAAGAGGAGTCCAGGTACTTCCGTTATTCGTAGTGATCTCTACCTGACCATAGTCCCAATTGTTTTCAATATCCCATTTCGTGTGATAACTTAGCTTGGATCCAGCTGAAATTCTGACAGGGTTCGTCAGCTCCATAATCACTGTTGCATTAGCAACATAGTTACCAGTCTTGCTATCAGTGTAAGAAACAGGGGCAGTTTGAAACACGGTTGATGTTGAATCCCATTTCGGGGTGGCAGGAGTGGCTGTTATTGTCCACATATTTGCCGGATTGTTGGTAGTATCTGCAAAAGCGGTAATTGGGTATCCAAAAAACACTGTGATAGAATCTGAGCTCATTGTGATACCGGAAGTTTTCGTTCTGATCACCAACTTAGCCGTTTGTCCTGCAGTCGCATCTGCAGCAACTGTAAATGGTAATGTTTGAGGCACTGAGTAATCACTTCTTGATTGAATTGAGTCAATCGTAATCACATTTGAATTAACAATAATGAGCGGTGAAAGTGAAGAAGCTTCGACAGTAAGGGTATACCCCGTGCTTAATCCGGAATTCGTAAGTGACAATTGTACTGATGCTGTGTCACCGGCTAAGAGGTAAGGTTTGCTTATCTGATAGTTCTTTAATCTGACATATTCTCCAGCCATCCAACTCATATAGAGATTCGGTCTCAGATTTCCCTGAGCTAAAGGCAAAATTCTGTTCATTGGTGCCCAAAAACCATCGCTTGAACCTCCTACTTCGAATACAAAACTATATGCCTTTCCTTTTGTGGATTGTTCACCATAAAACCAGTCACGCATGGTTCCGTTTGAGTTATAGCCAAGTGTCTGAAAACTGGTTCCGAATGTGTAACCATTAAACTTCGCCATGTAACTTGCCATCTCATTATATGTTGAGTAATCCGGGGGAAGGGTATTAATATAACCCCAGGGATGAATGATGGCATTTTGGTATGTATGGTAGTTAATGTGTGTTTTAAAATTCTTTGTCAGGGCAAAGTCACGAATGATACTTGCTTCGGGTTCTGAAAATGCAGCCGTTCCCCGATAGGTTTCATCAGAGGGATCAGGGCTACTGCCACTATTATCGTAGCCCCACATGTAGCCATAATTTCTGTTCAGATCAATTCCGTATGATCCATTTCCGTTGTTTTTTCTGTTTTTTCTCCACATACCACCACCGGAGGGATTCGTCTGCCGATTGTATTCGTAGCCATCCGGATTCGTAACAGGTGCAAAGTAAAGCTCCCTGTTATTGATCAGATATGTTACCTCAGGATCGGTTCCGTAGTTTTCAGCCAGATAGTACATATAATAGAAAATACACATCATTGACATTGGTTCACGGGCGTGGATCAAACCATCAAACAAGGCTTGGGGTTCGTTTTCATTGATATTGGGGTTATCAGAAATCTTCACGCACCAGACAGTCCGTCCTTCGACGGAAAGACCCAGCGAAAATTTCGGGGTGATAATATTAGGGTACTGCATAGAAAGGCTGTCCAGCCTCATAATCGCTTCCTGAAAGGTATAGTGACCTCCCATGGAGCCATATCCAAATCCTTCTACATTGAATTCGTTTTTACTCTGCCTGATTGCTTGCAGTTGTTCAACCTCTGTCATTACCGGCTGACTCTTGTAGTAAGCAAACCAGTCATCGATAAGTATAGTTGGAGCGAACCCGGCATCCAGAATACGCTGATATTCTAGATCACTCACAAAGAGCTTCATGAGTCCTTCTTTAGTAACTTCAGCTTCTGAAAGATCAGTACCAACCGAGACTAATTTTTCTAATTGGGCAGGGGATTCAAGTTGCAACTCTATCTTTTTGTAATTCATCTGTTGTGAATACAATGCGGTTGAGAAGAGCAGAAAAGTAAGCAGTATCAATTTTCTCATAGGAGCCTTGTTCGTGATATGTACATTCGATACAAAATTACAAAAAAAAGTAGTGATATGGTATACATAATTTCTGTCTGATCGCTGGTACTTTTTTTTGTAAGTTTTGTCTTCTGAAATAGTGTTTTGATTCTTTTATCTCTTGCATATCTATGGGTAATTCAGTAAATAAAGTAGTTCAAATAAAGGAAGTTTATGAAATTCTCCCGTTTTGCTGTGGTTTTTTTATTACTGCTTACCTCAGCATCAGCACAACATACTTATCAGTTCCTTAATCTTCAGACTGATCCACGTGCTGCTGCCCTGGCAGGTAGTTTTGTTTCAGCAAATGACGACCCGAATGCAGTTTTTTACAACCCAGCGGGAATCGTGTATCTTCAGAACACACCCGTCTCTTTTTCATTTTTAAAACATGTCCTCGACATCAATGCTGCTTCTCTCTCAGCATCAACATATCTGCAAGGTATCGGCAGAGTTGCTGCGGGAATTCAGTATATCAGCCATGGTACATTCACAGAAGCTGACGAGTTTGGTAATAAAGGGGGAGAGTACTCTCCCGGTGAAGTTGCACTCACTTTAGGATATGCCAATTCATTTGCTGAGGAATTCCACTATGGCGCTAATGTGAAACTAATCTATTCTTCCATACAGGATTATTCCTCATCAGCCGTTGCAGTTGATCTTGGTCTTCATTACGCTATTCCGTGGGAAGATATTCACATTGGGTTTGCGGCACTCAATCTAGGGGGTCAGCTCAGTACCTATGCTGGCACGACAGAAGACCTGCCCCTCGATATTGTTTTTGGAATTTCAAAAAAGCTTGAACACCTTCCTGTGAAACTGTATCTCGATTTTCATCGTTTAAATAAGGAGCGTGATAGTTTTTTCAAGCGCTTTAACGCTTTCACTTTTGGAGCAGAATTCACCATCAGCAAAACAATTGTGCTCCGTCTTGGGTATGACAACGAAAAAAGAAAAGAACTGAAAATTGGTGATTTTGCAGGGCTTGCTGGCTTTAATGCAGGTTTTGGAGTCACGATTAAAGAGTATGTTGTAGATTATGCATTCTCTTCCTTAGGAGATATAGGTGCAATGCACCGTTTCGGGGTTCGCACGGTATTCTAAGACTGTTAGCTGCGAATTTCGTATATTACGGGCTGATTTTTTTTATAATATGGAATCTGTAACGAATGATGCGAGAAATGTTTAGAGCAAAAATCCACCGGGCAACCGTGACCGAAGCTGAACTCTTTTATGAGGGTAGCATCACGGTTGACAAGCTATTGCTTGATGCGGCTGGAATTTTGCCCAATGAAAAAGTGCAGGTCGTGAATATGAGTAACGGCAGCAGACTAGAAACCTATACGATAGAAGGTGAACCGGGAAGCGGTATCATCTGTCTGAATGGTCCTGCCGCCAGACTTGGATACAAGGGTGATGAAGTGATAGTCATTGCTTACGGCCTCTTTACTGATGAGGAAGCAAAACTTCATTCTCCTCTGGTCGTCAAAGTAGATAAGACCAATAAGATTTCGGAAATTATACGTTAATAACGGTACCGTTATGAGAAAATTACTCTTCCTTTTGCTTTTCCTGGGAATCAGTGCTTCATCCTATGCCCAGTTCAGGGATACTGAAATATTTAAACCAGGCATCAAGGATGAAATCATCGATACCGATCCGAACTTTATCTTTAAGATATTCAGTCCGGAGCGTTTTCGCATGACACATTCTTACAGTATGTCATATACGAATTTTTCTGGCGGAGGATTGGCTTTGGGGATGTACACCAACTCCATGAATTTCAAATTGGCTGATAATCTCACTTTCCGGCTTGATGCAAGTCTTTCACACTCCCCGTACAGTTCATTTTCTGATAACTTCACGAATCAGTTAACTGGTTTTTCTATCAGTCAGGCAAGGTTGGATTATCAGCCTTCCGATAATTTTTTCGTGACCCTGCAATACCGTTCGATTCCAGCTGGTTATCGGTATGGTTACGGATATGACTCCTGGAACCGTTTTGGCGATACGCCATACTTTTTTGGACGATAACAAGGCATTCTTCCGTTGGATGATCTACATATCGAGCCTGAAAAGGAATCTGAACCAAAGTCAAAAACGTACCTGATCCTGGTACTGGCATCCATATTGATCCTGCTGACCGGAGCCAATATCTGGTTTGCATTACAGATTTCACATCCCGCTCAGACTGTTGAACAAGTTGCTGATTCAACAAAAAGTCAACCCCTCCTGAATTATATCCAGGTTCAGGTTCTTAATGGCAGCGGTGTACCCAAGCTGGGGGATAAATTCTCCCGCTTTCTAAGATCAAAAAATGTTGATGTTGTTGAGATTGGTAACTATATCGTTTCAGATATCGACTATACAATGATAATTGACCGTACCGGTAAAAGAGACAAAGCACTCGCGATCGGAGCTATGCTCGGGGTAAAAAGTGAGAATGTGTTTACCCAGCAAAACAAGAACTATTTCCTTGATGTATCTGTGATCATCGGGCGGGATTTTCGTAAACTAACTTTTGAAAACTAATGGAGGCGAAGTGACTTCACTTCAACTGACAAAAAAAATTGCTGAATGCATCTATGAAAAGAAAGGACAGGAAGTTACTCTGGTAGAGCCTAAAAAAGTTTCCTCAGTAACAGACTACTTCGTTATTTGCACCGCTGATTCCAATACTCAGGTTAAGGCAATTGCTGATAATATTGAAAAGAAATTACGGGATGATGACATCCGAGTATGGCATCGTGAAGGCTACACAGCTTTGCAGTGGGTTTTACTTGATTATGTTGATGTAGTGGTTCATATCTTTCTGCCAGAACCCAGAAAGTTTTATGCTCTCGAAAAACTTTGGGGTGATGCACCTGTTAAAGAACTAAAAGATCCTCTGCTTAAAAAGAGCACCGCGAAGAAGGTAAAAAAAGAGGATGCAGCGGAGGATAAAGTTACTGAAGCTCCTGCGCCTGTAAAACGTACCAGGAAAAAGAAAACAGGAGAATCTGAAGAGTGAAGCAATATCTTGAACAACTTTTTCTGACTGCTTCTGAATCCCTTTCTTACCTGAGGTACCTAGATTTCATTATTGAAGTGCCTAAGAACGAAGATCATGGTGACCTGTCTGCAAATGCAGCATTTCTTCTCAGCAAAGCCCTGAAACGGAATCCAAGAGAGATTGCTGCAGAAATAGTAAAACACTTACCAATCTCAGATACCATTATTGAGAAAATTGAAATTGCGGGTCCAGGATTTATCAATTTTTTCTTTACACACGAATACAAACTTCAAATCATTCAGCAGGTCCTCAGCCAGAAGGATCAGTTTGGCAGATCAACAAAGTATGCTGGTAAAACAGCTAATGTTGAATTTGTATCTGCGAATCCAACCGGGCCACTCACCGTCGGGCACGGCAGAAACTCAGTTATTGGTGATATAGTAGCGAACCTACTTGCTTCCCAGGGATACTCTGTAACCAGGGAATACTACTTCAATAATGCCGGAAGACAGATGAGGGTACTTGGTGACTCAATCAGACTCCGCTATCTGGAACTCCTTGGTGATCAGGTAACTTTTCCTGATGAGTATTATCAGGGAGGATATATTATCGATATCGCCAAGTCGCTGCTGACTGAGTACGGTGATTCCCTTAAGAATGAACCTGCTGAAGGCGTCTTTAAAGAGCGCGCTGAAAAGGAAATTTTCGCTGACATCAAGGGGACACTTGAACGTCTCGGGGTGAAGCATGATGTGTTTTACAATGAACACTCCCTCTATGAAGAAGGCAGGATCGATCAGGTGCTTTCCGCTTTCAGAAATAAAGGTATAGCTTACAAATATGAGGGTGCTGAATGGCTCATGCTTGCATCCTTTGCGAACCGGGAAAATAAGGTTATCGTCAAATCAACCGGTGAACCCACCTATAGGTTACCTGATATCGCCTACCATATTACAAAGTTTGAACGCGGCTATGATCTGATGGTTGATCTGTTCGGTTCCGATCATACTGATACAGTACCAGATGTACTAGCCTCGGTTAGACTACTTGGATATGAACCTGAGCGGGTGAAAGTGCTTATCCATCAGTTTGTAACAATTCTTCAGGATGGTAAAGTTGTAAAAATCTCAACCCGTAAGGCCAATTATGTCACTCTTGATGATCTTATTGAGTGGGTCGGGGCAGATGTTGTCCGGTACTTCTTTGCCATGAGGTCAATCTCTTCCCATATGAACTTTGATCTTGACCTTGCCAAAAAACAGAGTGATGAGAACCCGGTATTTTATATGCAGTATGCTCATGCAAGAATCTGCTCAATTCTGCGTATGACCGCACAGGAGAATCTTGCAGCATCTACGGAAAATCTCGCGCTCCTCAGCACTCCTGAAGAAGTGCGGCTTATGAAAAAGCTGATGAATTACGAGGAAGAGGTCTGGATGAGTGCGCGCAATTTTGACATCCCAAGACTATGCAACTATCTTGAGGACCTTGCTGCTACTTTTCACCGGTTTTACACTGTATGCAGAATCATGGGAAGTGAAAAGAATCTGGCCGAGGCACGTATTGCGCTCGTGGAAGCTGTGCGAATTACGATGCAAAACGGTCTTTCCATCCTCGGTGTATCAGCCCCCGAGAAAATGTAAGACTTTATGGTGCAGGTGGGGGCGTTCCACCACCTGTTACCAGCTTATTGTAAATACATCATCTTTCTGACTTCAGAATGCTGTCCTGCCTTCAGACGGTAAAAATAAACCCCCGATGCTTTCCCTTGTGAGTTCCACTTAAACTGATGTACACCTGATGGAAGATAAGCGTTGACCAGCTCTTCAGCAACTTCTCCATTGAGATCATACACTGTCAGTTGTACCTGGTTTCCCTGATGGAGGGTAAAGGAGATATGGGTTTCCGGGTTAAATGGGTTAGGATAGTTTTGATTCAATGTAAAAACATCCGGTGTTGCATTTTGGTCATCGATGCTGGTAGGATAGGGGGCTCCTGCAGCAATCCAGGCGGTATAGATCATTCGTGCAAGTCTGTTTGATGCCTGCTGGAACAGACTGATTGTTATTCCTTTCGTGCGATTCCATAGCTGCTCATAATATGCATTACTGCTTGTTGAGCCAGTGGCTGCCTTTGCCTGTAAATCTGCCTTTAAAAGCGAATCCAAAAACTGGTAATTTTCGCGGATCATATGAAATACTTCTTCGGTAACATTCCCCACAGTATCAGCCAGTAAAGCGCCATACATTATCTGCCCCAGGTATTTGGAAATCATGGTGCTCTCATACCTGGAGTGGATACCAGTCTGTCCCGTGAGCTGTCCGTTATAATTCTTTGTAAGGTGAAATGGGTTATGGGCATCGCCTATGTAGTGTCCGAGGTCGGATGCAGTCAGCATCGCTTTCTGCCAATCTTTACGGCTGAATTGAGCGGTCAGACTGTCAAATGAAGCAAGTATTGTCCAGGGAAGAGTCCCCTGATCCATCACAAAAGAGTAACCGTATCTGGCAACAAGAGTATCAAAATTATAGTGAATGGTACCAGTGGTGAGGAATTCTGGGTAATTATCAATATCGATATAGTGTTTTACCTCCTCGGTTTGGTCCCATCCTTTCCTAATGTCTGCATCAGACCCATGCGCAGCAAGGGAGTCAGCCCATTTCATTTGTACCAAATGATTCAAAGTTTGTGGAAATGCAGCAACAGCCTGTCGATTGATTATCCTATGACCGGATCCACCCCAACCGGTGAAGAGAAAGAACGCAATTGCAGAAAATAGATATATAGGTAAACGCCTGAGCGTCTGGAATCGAAATTTCATGTGTCTTTGTATATTACTATGGAAAAATGTGATTCTAAAGATATGGTTTCCCGCCGGACCAATAAACAGGAAACGAATGCACTTTCATTTAATATGCTGGAAACAGGACTTGCAATGTTGCTATGGATCGCAAATTAGTGTAGCGCCTTTTGGGGAAGAATAATCGTGAATGTGCTCCCTTCATCTTTCCGGCTGGAGACTGTAAGTGCGCCTTTGTGCGCCTTAATCATTTCATAACAAAGTATCAGCCCAAGACCGGTTCCTTCTTCACCCCTGGTTCCTCTGGTTGAGATGCTCTGATCTATCCTGAATATAACGTCAAGTTTATCCTCATCGATTCCAACACCAGTGTCTGAAACACTTATTATATGGTGTAATTCGTCACTGGTGTACTTTACAGTAATTGAACCGCCGGAATTCGTAAACTTTTATGCGTTGCTCACCAGATTCTGTATTACAGTCCTGAGCATGTTCTCATCTGCCAGGATGGTTACGTCCCCGGGTATCAGATTGTGGAGGGTTATTTCCTTATTTACAGCATTAGCCTTGAGGGAGTGAAAGA
>JAEXTR010000234.1 GCA_023406915.1 Bacteroidota bacterium | reverse complement strand
TATAATACTGTTCCTGTAGACAGCTTCGGCAGACCTGTGCCTGATGAAAAGATACATATAGTAGATAAGCATAAATGCCGCAAGACCTACAGGGGAGAAGTATCTCTGCTGACGATAATGCACAAATTCATGCCGCAGGATAGAGTCATTATAACTGTCTCTCCTGATGAAGACAAAGAAGAGAAAATTGAGACCCCTGACCTGCCTGCCAAGAAATATTGAATCCACCCGAATGACTATTGGCGGAATGATCCATTGCAGGAGCCAGGTTACGATAATCACTCCAAGAAATATATCACTTGCAAATAGAAGAATTTCCACCAGCACCTCATAAAAAAAAAGCTGCTACCGGATATTCCGGCAGCAGCAAAAAAGCAAACTCTATCAGACAGGTAAGTTAACTACAGCCGGATGTTGCACCGCAGGTCATACACTTCAGGCAAGTGCCGTTACGTACCATGGTCATGCTTGAGCACTCGCTGCACACATCACCAGTATACCCTTTTTCCTTTGCCTTTTTTACCTTCTGTATCAGGGATACACTTGACTCGCTCAGTTTAGCTTTTGAGTCGCCAGCAATCATTTTGTAACTATATGATTGCAGCGGATCATCAGAGTAGCCATTACCATCCGAATCGTTTCCGTCATCAGTCAGGTCAGGCTCAAAAAAGTTTTCTTCGTGAAGCTTTCTTCTTGTGTCGAAGGTTGACTGGGATTCCACATGGGCCAGATCATCCCGCCCAAGATAGGTAACCGCGAGTTCACGGAAGATGTAATCAATGATAGAGGTTGAGAATTTAATTCTTGAGTTACCGGTAACCACACCACTTGGTTCAAAACGGGTAAACACAAAGGCATCAGTAAACTCTTCAAGCGGTACACCATGCTGGAGACCGAGTGAAATAGAGATAGCGAAACAGTTCAGAAGGCTTCTGACTGTGGCGCCCTCACGGTGCATATCGATGAATATCTCACCCAACTGCCCGTTTTCGTACTCACCAGTACGAATGTAAACGCTCTGTCCGTTGATCTTAGCCTTTTGAGTGTACCCTGATCTGCGGTCTGGAAGCCTCTTTCTCTTAGCAATATAGCGGTACAGAATCTTTTCTGCCACCTTAATGATGTCATTCTCATTGCCTTCTTCGAATACTTCAATCAAGTCATCATCTATCACTGTATTCAGTGGCTGAGACAATTTCGAACCATCACGGTAGAGTGCATTCGCCTTCACACCCATCTTCCAGGACTGCATATAGGCATCTTTGATGTCGTTGATATCGGCATGATAGGGCATATTGATTGTCTTGGAAATTGCACCAGAAATGAATGGCTGAGCAGCAGCCATCATTTTAATATGCGCAATCGGACGGATGAAACGGGTTCCTTTTTTTCCGCATTTGTTAGCGCAATCAAAAACTGGGTAGTGATCATGTTTGAGGTACGGTGCGCCTTCAATCGTCATAGTGCCGCAGACGTAGTCATTTGCTGAAGAAATTTCCTGCTTTGAAAATCCGAGGCGGGCGAGGAGATCAAATTCAAAATCATTAATCTCGTCTTTATCCAGCTTGAGAACGCTGGTAAGGAAATCTGCGCCAATAACAAATTTATTGAATGCGTTGCTGAGGTCGAACGAGAAAGGAAGCTGTGATTCAATTTTGTTAAGAATCTCAGGAGTGAAACCTTTTGCAGCAAGGGATTCATGGTTAATATACGGGCAACCGACCAATGTGCCGGCACCCTTGGCATACTTAACAATTTCCTGAATCTGGTCGTTGTTATATCCGAGTTTCTCTAATGCAGGAGGAATCGAATTGTTAATTATTTTGAAGTAACCGCCACCAGCAAGTTTCTTGAATTTGACAAGAGCGAAGTCAGGTTCTACACCTGTCGTATCGCAGTCCATAACCATACCAATAGTGCCGGTTGGGGCTATTACAGTAACCTGAGCGTTTCTGAACCCATGTTGGGTGCCCATCTCAAGTGCTTTATCAGCATCCTCGCGGGCTGCGCGCAGCAGGTCTGAGGGGCAGAATCTTGGATCAATGCCCATCGGGGTTATGCTCAGTTGCTCATACTCCTCTTTCGGAACATTGAAGGCAGCGCGGCGGTGATTTCTGATAACTCTCAGCATAAATTCTCTGTTTCGTCCGTAATGCATAAACGGACCAAACTCTTTTGCCATATCTGCGCTGGTTGCGTATGAAGTCATGTGCATGATTGCCGTGATGGCGCCACATATTGCAGTTGCTTCATTGCTGTCATAAGGAATACCCTGAATCATCAGTAAGGAGCCAAGGTTTGCATATCCTAGTCCAAGCGTTCTGAACTCATAGCTCAGTTGGGCAAGTTCCTTACTGGGGAATTGTGCCATCAGTACGCTGATCTCGAGTACAATGGTCCACAGGCGTGTTGCATGCCGAAACGCATCGATATTAAATTCTTTTTTGCTGATGTCAAAGAATTTTATCAGATTCATTGAGGCAAGATTGCATGCTGTATTATCCAGGAACATATACTCGCTGCACGGATTCGAAGCTTTTATTTCTCCGTCCATTGGGCAGGTATGCCACTCATTAATGGTGGTATGGAACTGTACGCCTGGATCAGCGCAAGACCATGCAGCATAGGATATTTCATCCCACAAATTCCTGGCTTTGAGAGTTTTGCAAGGTTTTGGGCTTCGTTTTTCTTTTGATGCCCGCTTCTTTTCGTTACGCCAGTAGAGATTCCAGTCCCAGTCATTCAGGACTGCATTCATAAAATCATTGGTTATACGGACGGAGTTATTGGAGTTTTGTCCTGATACAGTTGCGTACGCTTCGGCGTCCCAGTCTGTAGTAAAAATCGGGAACTCAATTGAGCGGAAACCCATCTTCGCAAGGTTGATTACCCTGTCTATATAGTTTTGAGGCACGGCAGCTTTTCTGGCTGCCTGCATAGCCTTTTGAAGCTTGATGTTGGTTTTCGCATTAAAGCGGTCGTTCTCCGGGTGCTCTGCGTAGCAGGAACTCATGATAGCATTCAGATGCTGATTACAGATCTGAGAGCCAGTAACGAGAGCCGCAACCTTTTGTTCTTCGGTAACTTTCCAGTTAATAAATTCTTCGATATCCGGATGATCAAGATCAAGGCATACCATTTTAGCTGCACGCCGGGTAGTTCCGCCTGATTTAATTGCACCTGCAGACCTGTCACCTATGCGAAGGAATGACATCAATCCGGATGATTTGCCTCCACCACTCAGGGGCTCATTGGAACCACGGAGATCAGAGAAATTTGTACCTGTTCCAGAGCCATATTTGAAAAGCCTGGCTTCACGCACCCAAAGGTCCATGATGCCACCTTCGTTTACGAGATCATCATCAACAGACTGAATAAAGCAGGCATGTGGCTGGGGATGCGTGTAGGCATCTTCAGATTTTTTTAATTCACCCGTGGTATGGTCAACATAATAATGTCCCTGTGCAGGGCCGGTAATTCCGTATGCCCAATTGATACCGGTGTTAAACCACTGTGGGCTGTTGGGTGCTGCCATTTGCATCGCAAGCATATACACCAACTCATCATAGAATGTCCGTGCATCCTCTTCAGTATCAAAATAGTTTGCCTTCCAGCCCCAGTAGGTCCAGTTACCTGCCAGGCGGTGAAAAACCTGACGAGAATCAAACTCACCAGTGCGACGGTCTTTTTCGGGCAATTTTGAGAGGTTTTCCTCATCGGCATCTGAAGCCTGCAGCCACTCGGGTACACCTTTTTCCTTACGCTTTTTCAGCAGTTTCGGTACACCAGCTTTTCTTAAATACTTCTGGGCTATAATATCGGTTGCAACCTGAGTCCAGTGTTCAGGCACAGAAACATCTTCAAGTCTAAATATGGAAGAGCCATCGGGATTACGGATTTCTGAGACTCTCTTTTCAAAGGGGATTCCATCCAGGGCATCCTTACCAGATTTGGTAAAGTAGCGGGATATTTTCATTCAAAACCTCTTCTTAACACAATCATGTTGTGACAATACTGTAACAATAGTGTTGATTAGATAATAACAAACTTTTTGTGCTCATGGCAGAGCTTTGCGAATTATTTAAAAACTTTTTTTGGAGGCAAGCAGAGTAAAGAACAAAAAGTAGGTGACAATCTTATCAGTAACTTAAAAACCTGAGAGAACTTGTGCAACTATTTATTTATTTAGTTTCTCAGCCCGGAAAGAACTTTGATTTCCGGAGTCTTTAAAGTAAACAAAAGGGGTGAGAAACTCACACCCTGAATTTTTCTGTTTACTCCAAAAACAGCGATTTTGGCGGGTTTTTGACCTGGATCACGAAAAAAAATCCCACTGAACTCCCGATAACTGCATTCATCGACGAAAAACCGCCATTCATCGATCTTCCCTACCAGAAAAATTAATTTGGTTATAGATTTGTATCAGAAATTTTAATTCTTACTTATGAAAGGATACTCATCATGCAGCAAGAGAAAAGTCAGCTCGGACGCTATCTGTTAGGAACCGGCGTCATTATTTTTGGTGTCGCGATGTTTTTTTCGCAGACATTCCACTTTCACTTTGATATCTGGGATTACTTCTGGGAAGCACTGCTTATTTTCATTGGTATCATTGTGATGGTTAACTCATCTTCCAAGTGGCTGGGATTAATACTGATTGCCGTCGGTGGATTAAATCTACTGGGTGAAGTGTTCCACTTTAACTTTTGGGATTACTTCTGGAGCCTAGTTCTCATTGGAATCGGCATCCTGATTATCTTTAATAAAAGAGTGCCACGTGGACATCATCATGCAACCTTGCATTTGAAGGAAGAGACCATTCGGGAAGGGTCCATCGATGAAACCACACTCTTTGGCGGCGGGAAAAAGTTTATCCAGAGTGAAAACTTCACTGGCGGATCAGTTACCGTTGTTTTCGGTGGACTTGAACTGGATCTCATGCGCTGCAAACTTGCCCCAGGCGAAAATGTTCTGGATGTGACAGCAATTTTCGGCGGAATAGAGATTTATGTTCCGCGGGAATGGAAAATCGATAATCAGATGACTGCCATTTTCGGAGGTTTCAGCGATAAGAGGTCACACATGATTCAGGACCCTCAGACACAGGGCGTGCTTAGAATCAAAGGCGTTGCCATCTTTGGTGGCGGTGAGTTAAAGGCCTATTAAGTCATTCGATACGGGATTGCAGTGTACTTTGCTGCAATCCCGATCTTGTTTGCAGGATATATATGAATCGGTTTTTTTATTCAATAGTTATCTTTCTGGTTATTACTGGATCAGCTGCTCAGGTGCTTTACCTTCAAGTACATCATCATCTTGGGGCAGCTGTAGCAGATGCACTGGTTTCTGTAGGCGGATTCTGGGCGCTGAGCGTGGGGTTCAGGTATACCTCCCGGTTTTTGCGGTTTGACAGAAATAATATTGTGTATTTCTTTTCCTCCCATATATTTGCTGCGCTTGTCATTACAGCAGTCTGGTTGGGTATCGTTTATAGTGTGGTTGAGGGGCTCCAGTCAGCGCAGCTTATTCCAGAGGCAGCGTTTTATCCGGTATGGCGTTTTGTTATTGGATTAGTTGCCTACACCCTGATGATCGCAGTATATTATATTATCAGCTATTCGGAGGATTTGCTGAAGCAGGAGAAGAAAGAAGCCGAGTATCAAACGATGATATCAGAGGCTGAGCTAAAGATGCTAAAGCTACAGATCCATCCACATTTTATTTTTAATTCACTTAATTCCATCACTGCATTGATTGATATCGATAAGGCAAGCGCACGGGATATGACTATAAAACTCGCGGATTTTCTGAGATATGCGCTCTCAACGAAGTCGAAATCTTTTGTGCCCTTACGTGAGGAACTTGATAATATCCGGAAATATCTTTCGATAGAGCAAATCCGGTTTGAAGACCGATTTGAATATTCTGAAATAGTCCAGAACGACTGTCAGGAAGTTCATGTGCCAGCAATGATCCTGCAACCGCTGTTTGAGAATACACTCAAACACGCAGTGTACAACGCTCTGGAAAAAGTTTCAGTATCATTTGAAGCTGGCAGGGCAGGGAATGGTCTAAAGATGGTTTTACGAAACACGCTTGAAGAAGAAAGCCCCGTGAAAGGAACCGGTACAGGACTGGAGAATGTGCTGCAACGTCTTCAGATTCTCTATGGTGAAACTGCAGCGATGGAGGTCTCCTCCGGTGAGGGAGTATTTACCGTGAGTATCATAATCCCCGAGAGGCATGATGGAAGCATATAAGGTTCTTATTATTGATGACGAACGACTCGCCCGAGAGGTTGTAAAGAAGTATCTTGAAGCATCCCCCGAACTGATGCTGGCAGGTGAGTGTTCGAATGGCTTTGAAGGAGTAAAAATGATTCAGGAACTTAAGCCTGATTTGATTTTTCTTGATATTCAGATGCCCAAACTGACAGGTTTTGAGATGCTGGAGCTGCTTGATGAGTATCCGGCTGTGATCTTTACCACGGCTTATGATGAATACGCAATCAAGGCATTTGAGGTGAATGCTATTGATTACCTGATGAAGCCATTTACACAGGAGCGGTTTACTGCCGCTATAAGACGGTTTTTGGAAGAGAGCAGACTGCGGAAGCCTGGTGCAAGGGAAGATGATAGACTGAGGCTTGAATCTTTACTCCATTACGGGCAAAAGCAGGTGGGGTATACAGATAGAATTGTTGTGAAAGATCAGTCGCGTATTCATATTATTCCTGTTGACTCAATCAAGTTTTGCAAAGCGGAGGAGGATTATATCCTGATAGTGACTGCTGAAGGGAAATACCTGAAGAAGCACACCATCTCAACCCTGGAATCATCGCTTGATCCTGAGCTGTTTATAAGAGTTCACCGGTCATATATAGTGAGGCAATCCCAAATCCGCAGATTGGAGTTGATGGGGAAAGAGACCTATGTATTGCACTTGCAGGACGGATCGAAGATACCGGTCAGCAAATCAGGATATAAAAAGCTAAAAGAGAGTATGGATATCTAGCTTTTTTTGAATCTTGAGCGGAATTCCGATATATTTCGTAATCTAATTTTTCGGAGTATTTGGATGAACATAGATAAAGATCTGCTCTCTGTCCAGGAAGCACGAGACCTTGCACGTAAAGCAAAAGAAGCCCAACTGGAATTCAAACAGTATTCTCAGGAACAGGTCGATAAAATAGTAAAAGCGATGGCTGATGCCGGCTACGCTGAAGCTGAAAGACTTGCAAAAATGGCAAGTGAAGAGAGCGGGTTTGGTAAATGGCAGGATAAGGTTATAAAGAACCAGTTTGCCACACGAACCGTCTATGAATCCATAAAAGAACTTAAGACTGTAGGTGTGATTGCTGTAGAACAAAACGGCAAGATCATCAAAATCGGTGAACCCATGGGGGTAGTGGCAGCACTTGTGCCATCCACTAATCCAACCTCAACAGCCATGTATAAGGCGATTATCTCGCTGAAGTGCCGTAACGGCATGGTTGCATCCCCTCATCCAAGAACCGTCAACTGTACAACCGAAGCATTGCGGGTGATAACCGCCGCTGCAGAGAAAGCAGGTGCGCCATCGGGACTGATTCAGTGTATGCAAACCCCTACGATAGAAGGGACTGATGCCCTGATGAAGGATAAGAATATTGCCGTGATACTTGCAACCGGTAGCAACCCAATGGTAAAGGCTGCCTACAGTTCCGGTAAACCTGCATTTGGTGTAGGTGCCGGTAACGTACCTGCCTTTATTGAAAGAACGGCAAATTATAAAAAGGCTGTTGCAGATGTCATTTACGGAACCACGTTTGACAATGGAACTCTCTGTTCATCTGAACAGGCTATGATTGTTGACCGGCCTCTCCGTGACAAAGTAATCGAAGAGGCAAAGCAGCGTGGCGGATACTTTGTAAATGCTGAAGAAAAGAAAAAGTTGGGTGAAGCCATATTAAAGCAGGGCAGAATCAATCCTGAGATTGTGGGAAAACCTGCCGTATGGATTGCTCAATATGCCGGATTCAAAGTGCCAGATTCTACCACTGTGCTTATTGCTGAGTGCAGTGAAGTAGGAAAGCATGAACCGCTGTCAGTAGAAAAATTATCACCGATACTCGCATTCTACACCGTTGATGGATGGCTTGAAGGATGCCATACCTGTATCGATTTACTCCAGTTTGGAGGTATTGGTCATACGATGGTAATCCACTCGAATGATCAGGAGATCATCCTTAAATTTGCCCTCGAGAAACCAGCTTTCAGAATTCTGGTCAATACTGTCTCTTCTGTAGGGGCGGTTGGCTATACTACGGCACTTTCGCCCTCCCTGACGCTGGGCCCAGGAACATGGGGCGGTTCGATCATTTCTGAGAATGTGACAGCGAAGCATTTGATGAATGTAAAGCACCTTGCTTTTGAAACAAATCCTGTGAATGCAGGTGACACACTCTCCTCCATAAAGGGGCAGGGAACAGGAACAGGGTTTTTACATGACATTGAAGAGCGCTTACGTGCGCGCGCCGGAAACCCCCCGGTTGGTGAGTACTATAAACCGAAGCCGGCAAGTACTGGCACAACCCAGGAAGTGAAGAAACTTGGTGAGGGAATCTCTGAAGAGGAGATTCAGAAGATCATCAAAGGTCTCAAGATTTAGGGTTTATCCCATTCGGCTGGTAACGGAAACTGAATAACCTCCTGACCAATCCGGTACGGGAACCATCCAACACCATAGATAAGATGCTCCATGGCATTGAACTGCTTTTTGTAATCATAAAAGCTAGGTTCGATATGAGCAAATCCAGGATAGTAGTACTGTAACCCCAGCAGTGCAGAGTATTCCAATTCAACCAGCAGGGTATAGATACCCAGGCTTCTTCGTGATTCTTCCGGATCAAACATTGCATAGATACCAGAAGATGCCTCTTTCCCAACATCAAAGAAACTGCATGCTATCAATGTAGTTCCCCTGTACACGCATACCTCGTATACATCTGTAACTTTTGGTTTCCATTGAATGAAATTTCCAAGTTTCTCCGGAATAAAAAATCTGAAACGGGTAATATGTTTATGAAAGAGTCTGCTTTTCGGTACTGAAAAACATGAAGGCTGGACGATAGTAGTAAGGTCCCCATTCTGCCGCAGAATGCGACGGTGCTTCTTCTCGAAAGAAAAATCCTTCAGACGAATTCTGAGTGGGAGGATGGTAAAAAATTCATTTTCGATCTCTTCACAATCAGCACGGAAAAAAGTTGTCCCAAAATGACGGTATCCCGCTT
>JAEXTR010000229.1 GCA_023406915.1 Bacteroidota bacterium | reverse complement strand
TAACACTCATCTGCAAGGACGAAGAGCAGAACATCGTTGATTGCCTTGGCAGTGTCAGCTGGGCTGATGAAATCATTGTTGTGGACTCAGGCAGTACGGATAAAACAGTTGAACTGGCAAAGCAGTTTACCCCGAAAGTCATCTACCGTCCATGGGAAGGGTTTGCAGCACAAAAGCAGTTTGCACTTGAGCAGGCTACCTGTGATTACATTCTGAGCATCGACGCCGATGAACGGGTTACTCCCGGGTTAAAAGACGAGATACTCACACTGCTGGAAGAGCCACAGCAGGCTGCAGGGTGGTATGTGCCAAGGCGTACAGAGTTTTTTGGCAAATGGATTACCTCATGCGGATGGTATCCCGGGTATCAGTTGCGACTTTTCAAACGGGGGAGGGTAACAGTAACCCAGCGGAAAGTGCATGAAGGATTTGTGGTTGAGGGTAATACCGTAAAACTGAAACATGATCTGCTGCATTACACTCACGAGAGTTTTGAAAAAACTATTGCCAAGATCAATCACTACAGCAGTCTGAGCGCGGAGGAAAAATCATCCAGGAAAAAAGTAACTGCGCTGAACCTGTTTCTAAATCCGGTTGCAGCATTTTTTACCCATTATTTTATAAAACGGGGATTCACCGATGGGGTTCAGGGGTTTATGGTTTCTGTTATGCATTCCATGACGAATATGATGACCTACCTGAAGATCTATGAAATACAGAAAAGGGAATTGCGGGAGCAACTTCACAAGAAAGGGATGGAAGATCGCTCTTAACGGGATTACGAAACTTCCTCTCCAGATTTGAAATCGGTTACCTGAGCATGAATCCGCTCCCATAGTTCCGAGATACCAACCCTTAAATCAACCACATTTGTGATAAAAAGAAAGTTCGGTTAACGCCTTATTTTTTAATGTTTTGGTGGAATCTTGTGCCGAATTTTACCATTTTTCATGACAGGAAAAATTTTTTTTTGAAAGGAAAGATTATGGCAATTATAAAGCCTTTCCGTGCATTACGTCCCGCACCTGAAGTTGCGTCTTCAGTCGCGAGTGTTCCGTACGATGTAGTCAATACCGAAGAAGCAAAACAGTTATCAGAAAAATATCCCTGCAGTTTCCTGCGTATCACCCGTTCAGAAGTTGAATTACCAGGAATCGGTAATGTATATGCACCAGAAGTTTACCAAAAAGCAAAAGAGAATTTAGAGCGTATCAAGGCAGAGGCTCCGCTGTTGGAGGAGGAGACACCAGCTTTGTATATTTATGCCATCGAGATGAATGGCAGAATTCAGAATGGCATTGCAGCCACCTATTCTGTGGATGATTACGATAATGATGTGATCCTGAAGCATGAAAAAACCCGTAAGGAAAAAGAAGATGACCGCACGAATCATATTATCACAACCCGCGCACAGACCGGTCCGGTTTTCCTGACCTATCGTGGTGTTCAGGTGGTGAATGAGATTGTTGCCAAAGTCAAACAGGAACAGAAACCGGTGTATGACTTTACGGCTGAGGACGGAATCAGACACAGTGTATGGGTTGTTCCCACAGGGCTGGAACAGGGCATCATCGATGCTATCGGTGGTGTTGAGCACCTGTACATCGCAGATGGTCACCACCGTGCCAAGAGTGCATCACGTGCACGTGAAGAAATGAAAAAACAGAATCCGCAGCATACAGGCAATGAAGAATATAACTACTTTATTGGTGTATTGTTCCCAGCAGAAGAACTGTATATCATGCCGTACAACCGTGTGGTGAAGGATCTGAATGGTCTGACTACAGAAGGATTTCTTGCAAAGGTGCAGGAATTTTTCGTCATTGAAAAGAGTGCTGAAAAGGAGCCTGCCACTACAAAGGTATTTGGAATGTACTTTGGGAATGAGTGGTACAAACTGACGCTGAAGAGTGTTTTCCTTGACGGAGATAAAATTAAAGGCACCACAACAGTGGGTGAAAGCCTGGATGTAAGCATCCTCCAGAATTATCTGTTACAACCGATTCTTGGCATCGAAGATCCGCGCACCGATAAGCGTATTGATTTTGTGGGCGGTATTAGAGGTACCCAGGAACTCGAGAAACTGGTTGGTGGTGGCAGTTATGCCGTTGCCTTCTCGCTTTATCCGGTCACATTACAGGACCTGATGAATATCTCAGATGCGGGTGAAATCATGCCGCCGAAATCTACCTGGTTCGAACCGAAGCTTCGGGATGGACTGCTGGTACATTGCATTTAATAACCTACAACGAAAAAGGAACAGAATATGGAAGAAAGAATTTTTAATTTCAGTGCCGGACCGGCGATTCTTCCGGAAGACGTACTGAAAAAGGCACAGGAAGATTTATTCTGCCTTCCGGGTGTCGGAATGTCAATCCTCGAAATCAGCCACCGCTCAAAGAAGTTTGATGAAGTCCTTCTTGGCGCAAAGGAAGGTATCAGGAAACTGCTTGATGTGCCTGATGACTATGCCATCATGTTCTTGCAGGGTGGTGCCAGTTTGCAGTTTTCGATGATTCCGATGAACCTGATGGCACCTGCAAACAAGGCTGATTATATTGTCACCGGTGTATGGTCAGAAAAAGCTGTTAAGGAAGCCAAAAAAGTTGGTACGGTTCAGATCGCAGCCACCACCAAAGAAGATAATCACAACAGGATTCCGAAACAGGAAGAACTGAAACTTGATCCGGAAGCAGCCTATGTGCATTACACTTCTAATAACACCATCTTTGGTACACAGTGGCACAAAGAACCAGAAGTTGGTTCAGTACCACTGATTTGCGATGCATCATCAGACATTCTGCACAAAAAGATTGATGTGAAGAAATATGCCATGATTTATGCCGGTGCCCAGAAGAATATTGGTCCTTCAGGCGTAGTTCTGGTCATTATGCGGAAAGACCTGCTTGCACGTTCCACCGATGCTCTGCCAACCATGCTTAATTACAAAGTAATGGAAGAGAATGATTCCCTGTATAACACTCCGAACGTGTTTGGAATATACATCGTTGACCTGGTAACAAAGTACCTGCTGGCTAACGGCGGACTCGATGCGATGTATCAGAAGAACCTGAAGAAGGCGGCATTGCTTTACAAGTGCATTGATGACTCACAGGGTTACTACA
>JAEXTR010000177.1 GCA_023406915.1 Bacteroidota bacterium | reverse complement strand
CAACAGTTTTGCTTTGTATTCTCAGGTTCACGGCTGCTGATGCGCCAAGGAATTTGAAATAGTTCGGGAGCCATTCATCTTCAGCATTCACAGAAAGAATGACTACCTTTCCGTATCCGGCGTACTGCACTATTCTACGGTAGGGAGCATCGCTCCATCCCCCCTGATTTTCGCTACCACCACCTACAGCAACGATATAACCAGTAGCAAAAAGAGGTAGCTGAACAAGAAGCAGCAAAGCAATAAAAAGGAGTTTGTGTCTAGTCATATTCAAATAAAAAAGGCGGAGCTTACAGCCCCGCCTTTGCAGAGATTAATGATTAAAAGGAAATTCCAACAGAGATTCTGTGGATACTTGGCAGCAGATCATAGAGAGCATAGCTATAATCAAATGAGACCAGCGTGCCTGACAATGGAAGGTTGGCACCTGCACCAAAAGTAAAATCCTCATCATCATAGTTTCCGCGATATCCACCACGGAGATAGAGACGGTCAAAGAAGGACATCTCAACGCCTGCATTCACACGCTCATCGTTATCATTTTGATGAATTGCATCAATTGCCGCCCGCATTTTGAAGAACTCAGTTCTTACCACATCAATTGCAATGCCCACCTGGAACGTCAGGGGGAGCGGGTAAGGATCAGTACTGAGACGCGCCGGGGTTAGCCGATTCAGCGGGAACTGATTGCTGGGATCAAAAGTAACGTTCAAGTCTTCACCGTCATACTGAAGGTCAGGACCGAAGTTGGTCATGCTCATTGCAATGGTCAGATTATTGAAATCAAGCTTATACTGTGTACCAATATCGAATGAGACACCGGTAGCGGACTCATTCCATATCCGTTGGGAGACGTACTTCGCAGTGACACCAACAGAGAACTGATCAGTCAGTTTTCTGCCGTACGTCAGACCGATAGCAATATCCTGGGCATCGAAGAATCTTCCGGTGCCTTCTGGCTTTGTCTCGGTAGTGATCTCCATTTTATCCATGGTAAACACAATAATGCTTGCTGCAAGAGTGCCGAAGTCACCAGCATTATGCACAAAAGAGGCGGCATTAAAGTCGAACATTTCGAACCAGCGGGCATAGGAAAAGTGCGCACTGTTGGTTCCAACCTCGTTTATACCAGCAGGATTCCAGAATACGGAAGTGGCATCATTAGCAACACCAATAAATGCTCCACCCATTGAAGCTGCGCGGGCACCTACAGGAATCTGCAAAAACTGTGCACCAGCAGTTCCCAGGTTAGGGCTTTGCGCAAGGGCTGCAATGGTAAGGAATAAAGCAATACTAAAGATCAGTTTCGTTTTCATACTTTGCCTCTGTTCCTTATTTAATTACTGCAAATCTGCTGAGATACTCAAAACCTTCTGCCTTTACGACGAAGAGGTATATTCCAGGGGCGATCTCCCTGCCACCTTCAGCGCGAAGGTCCCATTCAGCCGTACCTGAAGTACTACTATGCTGGATGGTCTTCACCAGATCAGCGTCGACAGTAAAGATACTGATTGAACACTCAACGGGGAGATTGATAAATTGAATTCTTCTGAGAGGTTCTCTTCTAAGTTCACCGAACTCAGGTTCAAAGAGAGAGCTGACTACATACGGATTCGGTACGACGCGAATTTTTGATTTGTCGCGTTCAGCTGCCACACGGTCATATTTCGAGCCGAGTATAGAGAAAGAGTACGTATCCAATAGATTGGGCGCTTTAGGGATCACGCTTTTTACTGCAAAGATATTTCCTGGTGATGGAGGTGTAGCTGCGGGGAACGTGAGTCTGCCCTGGATACCGTTAAAGTTAAATGTACCAAGGTTAAAGAGTGAATCAGCACGCAGTACTGTATCCTGCGCTGCACCACGAACAAGGATTTCAACAAATCCCTGTCCATCTGATTTTCCATTTTTATTAACGGACACCAGGTAGTGCTCATTCTTCACTATTGTTTCGTCAGATACTGTGAAATCTATTGTTATATTATCCGTTCCACCTACTCTGGAGACATCCTCGATCACATCCTTTTTCATCATGGTGAAGACCACACCATCTGAGGTTGCCTGTGGAAGGTCGATATCAACAGGACGAGGGTGGATAACCGTATCTGAGCCATTGCGAACTGCACGGTTGGAGAACGAAATCGTCAGCAAATCATCTTTTCTCGGCAGAGAATCGATCGGTGCATTAGCAGCAGGTCCAAATAGTCTGAAGCCAAGCGCGGGGGTATTCGCATTAGGACCTTTAATAATGGGGAAGAGCTTCCCGTTAGCATAGGCAATTTCCGCCTGTGATGTTGGGTCGCCAGTACGGTAATCGATTATCCAGAACGTTTTGGGTCCTGTCCACTGGATGCCCCATTTATTCATTTCAGTTTTGGAGGAATCATTGATAATGATCTCACAGCGCATGATGGGTTTACCAATCTCCTGACGAGAAGTATAGGTAAAGCCAACCTTATAACTATTTCCGGCAAGTGAGTCATTATCAACAGGATTTACCGTCATCGGGTAATTGCCCGGGCCTGTGTGCAGGACCTGATCTCCGGTTACAGCAGTTCTTCCGATTGCCTCAGAACGCGGTACAGCTGCTTTGGTATTCTGGGCGTTGATGCTGGTACCCTTTGGGGATTCCAGACTTGGGACAGAGCTATCGCCCCGATCATAAGCGGTAACGCAATACCAGTACTCAATCCCATTTGTTACAGTAGTATCAGTGTAGGAGTACTGCAACCCTCTATCCGCTCCAATCTGATTTTTAGGGATATCATACTCCTGCAGGAGCTGCCAGTTAACACCTTTATCAAGACTACGGTAAACACGATACCCTTCAAAATCATACTCGCCAGAGTAGTTGTCCTTTGAAGCTTCAGCTTTATCATCCCAATACAGCAGCGCTTTTTTATCACCACTGAACACGTTTAGTGTAGGGGTAATTGGGGGCTTACTGATCTCAAAATCGAACTGAAGGATTCTGAACGCTTCGTTGAGATACTTATCCAGTTCAGCCTTGGTTTCACCAGCAACGAAAGCGGTATAGAAGACCAGTGTATCATTAACGGGCAGTGTATAGGGACCAGAAGAGTTATAGGTGACAAGGTCCATACCTGACGCCGGAATTGTATTAGGGTCATCAAAGTGAATATCAGACCCTGAACCAATATGGAAGTACTTGTTTCCAATATTAGAATTATACAGGTTCCGGTTACTGCTCATGATACCATACTGAACAGAATCAATATCAGAATCATCATCATACAGACTGTAATGGAAATCTGTGATACCAAGTTCTTTCCCATTCACAACCGGAGTTTTCAGAAACACTAAACCTACCATTCCGGTTTTTCCACCCGGCCATTCATTTGATACACCATCATCGTAATACCAGACAAAGTTTTTCTGCCTGTCAAAGCCGACACGGTCATCAGCATATTCGGGATCTCCGCCGCTGATATTACCGACATCCACATCAAAGTACTTACTGAAATAGAGACTATCGAGTGTTTTGCCTCCCTTGTTCACCACCATGTATTTAAAGAAGAGGAGGTTCTTTGCAAAGTTCACTCCGTATGCATATCCGATCTGATGCACTTCGATACCCAGCGCACCGAGGGCGTTAGTACTGTCATTGTATACACAATAACTATCCTGATCAGATTTAATGATTGGGTTACCATCAGCATCCTTTACAGGCCAGCCGTTTGGTCCCCAGGAGTTTGGGTTATCACTGAATGCGATTTTTGCCAACTGACGATTATGGTAGCCATACGCAGCTTCCCACTCTTCATTCGTTGTAAACCGTCCCTGCACAACATTACCGGGGATTCCAATAAAAATGTTTCCGCGGTAGAGGTACTGTTTGCCGCTGTTGATTGGGAATTCAAGGGAGGGACCCTGAGACAACCGACGCGGATAAAGTTTACCACGGTTTTCGAAGAAGAGACCAAGATTGCTTGCGTTATGCAAACCACCCGCCCGATCATAAATACCGAGCGACTTTTCAATAGGACCAAAGTCCTTTTCGCGGTTCTTATCCTTTTGAGCATACGATACCGGTATCAGGGCAAAAAGTCCAAATATGATTATCAGTGTTTTTATGTTCAATATTGTTTTCATAGTTATCACCTGCCTTTAAAACCTGATTCCCAGCCCCAGACGAATACTCCTCGGGGGTCCGTAATTTGAAGGATCCTGCATATACTCTTTTGAACGGGCACCCACGAGGGTGAAATCCGGATCACCGGTATCAGGATAAACATATAAGATATTCCGGTGATTGGTGATATTCAAAATCTCAGCAAAGATGCGCAGCTTCAGGCTATTCCAAAGAGTCAGTTCTTTACCGATCTCGATATCGAGCGTGTAGTTAGCAGGCAGGCGAAGTGAATTTTTTACTACGAAACCAACATCCCTGCCTGATGGTGTGTAGGGATAGCCACTCGAAGCTCTGAAGATGAAGCTGATATCTGAGTTTTCCAGGAGCGGCGTTCCAAACAGGACAGGACCTTCACCCTGAGCGAACATATAGGTTGCGGACAGGTTGAAGCTGTGGGTTTTATCAAAGTCCAGATAGTAGAGCAGGGTTGATTCTGTGGTACCGGGGTATTGTTCCTGTTCAGAAGAGGAGCTGCCTTTTGCCACAGAATAGGTATAGGAAATACCACCCGAAAAGTTGCGGGCAGGTCTGAAGTCAACATTCACCTCAAAACCTTTTACATTTGCGTAGTCTTCATTTACATAAAGGGTATATCCAATGAATCGGCCAGGTGCAGAGTAAGGGAAGAAGTAGGTTGTACCAATCAGCCCTGTGATATCCTTATAATATGCAGTCATACTCATGGATACGGTTTCACTGAACTGATGCGTAAGCCCAACTTCATACGCCACGGTGCGTTCTGCATCGAGATTTGGCTGACCGAAGATTGGTTCACGCACTGTCAGCTTATAATCCTTATTTTCAAATAACCTGTTGTAATTAGAATTTTGGAAAAAATGACCATAGGAGAAATGGAGTTTCGTTCTGTCAGAAATGGGGTGTGCGATACCCACGCGTGGGCTAAGCTGAGAACGGGATCTCACCTTCACGACTGAAGTAGGATCCAGAGGATCGTTTCTGAAATCAACATTAGCATTCATATAATCAGCCCGGAGTCCCAGGTTGATCACGAGGAAAGGAAGCTCGATCTTATCCTGAATATATGCAGCCATTTCATACGGCGTGGTCACATGATAGTTGTCAATATACTGCAGATTCAAAGGGCGTTTGATACCAGTGATATCCAGCAGTTTCATATCATGCTTTTTGTATTGTAAGCCGATCCTGATCTCATTGGTCTGGTTTGCCTGCCAGGTAAGGTCAAGTTTGGCATCGATTGTTGAAGTTCTGCTATCTACGAGCCCCACAGGGTTACCGGCAGCATAAAAGTCTCGATATTCCCTTCCATTTTCAACTTTTACAAGGTAAGGAAATGGTTCGGCAAGATAGATCGACGTATCACGGTCCCAGCCATTGAAATAGGTCTGAGAGAAATATGAAAGTTTCAGGTCATAAAAGAGATTATTCAGCACTGAATGAGTTAGTGTGAGGGAGCCATGATAGCTTTCAGTTTCTGATTTTGCGTACCGTTCTGGGATATACTTGAACGTATGACTATAGTTTTGTCTTTCACCACTGGAGTAGCGGCTTGCGAGAGCAATTTTGAGGCCGGGAATAAAAAGGAAGGTGAGTTTGCCGAACCCGGTCACCTGCCTGTTATACCCAAAGGGGAGATAACTGCCACGCTTATCCTGTTCACCCGAGAGAAAGAACCTGATATCCTGCGTGACCGGACCTGAAAGTGAACCATTCATTCTCAGTTCGTGGAGATCAGTATAATCCTTCACCCCGAACTCACTGGTACGAACCTCAAGTTTGCCCCTGAAGTCTTCACCACCATCTCGGGTAACGATATTCACCACACCACTGAGAGCATTACCATATTCAGCATTAAACGTACCACTCAGCAGACTCATTTCCTGAATAGCATCATTATTAATGGATGTAGCAAGACCACCCAGCAAAGGGTCCTGAACGTACATACCATCAACCAGATATGCAACTTCATCTGCCCTGCCACCGCGAATGTGCAGATTGTTTCCACTTCCGACCACACCAGCCTGAATACTGAGCATATCAAGGAAATTTGATACAGGCAACGATTCGATTTCATCACGGGACATAACTGATTTGGTGCTTGTAAGGTCTTTTTGGACTAATGGATTTCTTGCAACCACCACGACTTCATCCATAGCGATACTGGATGAAGAGAGCTGCACCGGCAGTGTTGTGGTAAGGTCAACAAGAATCCGGACATTGTTAACAGTAATAGTTGTGTATCCAATGAAAGATATCCGGACAGAATAGAGTCCGGGCGGGATATTTAATATGGTATAGTTACCATTTACATCGGTTGCTGCACCAAGGGTCGTGCCCTCAAGCAGAATATTCACACCAATCAGTGGTTCTCCTGTTGAGGCGTCGGTGACTTTCCCGGTCAGCTTGCCAGTAGTTCCGGCGAACAGCAGGACTGGCAGCAACAGCAGTATGATTACGGTTTTTTTCACGGCAGAGCTCCTGTCGTTTAGATACTGTGAGTAATAAGACTATTCTAACGTATCACCATCAATCGTGTTCAGGTATTCCAGATCGTCAAGAAAAGCTTTTGCCTGTTCTTCATTACTCAATGCCACCTGAGTGGCTATCGCATTAATCAGAACTGATACGGCGGAGAAGGAATTGGTAAAAAGCATATTCTCACTCTTCACGATCAGGAATGCATCCGAAAAGAATGTAATTGGTGATGAGTTCTTATTCGTAACCGAGAGCACTTTAATACCGCGGTTAAAGGCAAACTCAGCGGCGGTGACTGTCTGTTTCGAATAGGGGGGAAATGTGATAGCAATAAAAAGATCAGATTTATCCAGAAAGAGCAGTTGCTCCTTGAATGTAGCATGGTTGTTGGTGAGTGCCTGGGCATCCACTGCTACCTGGCTAAGCTGATATGCGAGTATCGATGCGAGCAGGTGACTGATACCCAGCCCGCCGGTAACTACCCGGCGTGCAGAGATGATCATATCCACTGCTTTTTTAAATGTTGAGCGCTCATTAATCGAAATGGTTTCGTTGATATTTTTAATATCCTGATTAGCGACGGTCGTCAGAATATCCTTGCTTTGAGATTTAGCATCGAGCAGTGTAAAGATGTGGTTATTCGAAATATGATGCTGCAAGGTTTCTGCGATATCATCACGTACTTCACTGTAGCCACTGTAGCCGATCCTCTGGGCAAAGCGTACAATTGAGGCAACGCTAGCGCGCGTTGCCTCTGAAATCTCATGTACTGTCAGGAACGGTATCCGGTCAAAATTCTCGAGAAAATACTCCGCAATCAACCGGTGATTTTTGGGCAGTTTCTCATAGTGTAGTCTTATACGTGCTTTGAGGTCTTTTGAACGGGTCATAGTAATTACCGAACAAGACTCATCTTACCTGTTGCGGTAAAGTTACCAGCACTCAACCGATACAGATACATGCCGCTTGTCAGATTCGATGCATCAAACTGTACAGTGTGACTGCCTGCTTCAAAACTGCCGTTCGCCAGAGTAGCTACTTCCTGCCCCAGCATATCGAATACCGAGAGTTTAATGTCACTTCTTACTGGCAAGTCAAAACTGATTCTTGTAGACGGGTTAAACGGATTCGGATAGTTTTGATGGAGGCGATAGGCCGTTGGCTGCAGATCATCGTTTACACTTGTGAACAATGCATTATACTTTGCTTCTGCCTCTGCCATCGCTGTAAGCATCTCTGCTTTCGAGGCTGCAACTGCGATTGCCACATACATCACGGAAGTATCACCTGCAGCAATCGGGACTGAGTTTTTGCCGAAGAAGGTCAGTGTTGGTTCACCGAGTGCAGGGGAAATAAAATTGTTTTGCAATCCGGGTGTTGCGATCATGCGATACATCATAGTATCGCCTTCCCAATAGTTTGCAATATACTCCATGGAAGTATGTGCAAAAGGATCAGCGCCGAGAATCTTCATACCGATATGCCCGGGAACAGTATCAACACTTCCATTATAGGCGTGGACAATTTTACTGGCTGCAATATATTCAACGGTATCTCCACCGCCCTGAATACCTGCAGTATTATAAATAGTTTCCATTGCCATAAATGAGTTCATTGCTGCCGATTCACGATTATGGATTTTCATTTTGTAGAGGATGAACGACTTATTAGTCCAGCCATAGATGTTCATGTACACAACAACATCCGGAGGAAGATCTGAATAGGTGTTATCAAATGATCCTGCAATTTCAAAATCACCATACGTTGGCGGGGTAACGATCATAGGGGTGTCAAGCACATCATAATCATTCTTATAATCAAATACCTTGTCAGGAGCGCTGCTGACCAGGATGGTTGTACGGTCGATATGACGAACACCATCAATATTCGGTGTGTAAAGGCGGAGTCTGCCATAGAGCTTGTTTAACTGGACACACATTTTACCGGTTTCGAACGCAACGGTCGTCTGGGCAAATGAGATTCCGTCAGCTAACAAAAGCGAAATTGTCAGAAACAGAAAAAGTACCTTAGATTTCATTGTTGAACCTCATGAATTAGGTGATGATTGATTGTTGAACGAAACTTATTGATAATTGAAAAAGAATGGCGGTATTAAAAGAAGTAACGCCAGAATAAAAAAGAATATCTGTGCCGGGAGCATCCATTTGAACCAGCGTTCCCATGGAATACCTGCAAGCCCAAGCACGCCCATTGTTACTCCGGACGTTGGCAAGATAGGGTTAATCCATCCTTCACCAAACTGGAAAGCCAGGACCGCAATCTGCCTGGAAATACCAAGTACATCTGCCAGTGGAGCCATGACCGGCATCGTTAACGCTGCCTGACCGGAGCCGGAGTGTACAAAAAAGTTGATAACACCCTGTGTAACGAACATTGCCTGTGCAGCTACTACCGGGTGAAGATCTGATATCACACCAGAGAGTGAGAAGAGCATCAGGTCAAGAATCTTCCCGTCCTGAGCGATAATGAGCATGGCCTTTGCGCATCCAATAATCAGTGCAACGCCCATCATATCCTTTGCACCAGCCTTGAAACTATCTGCAATCTTGCCTCCGTTCAAACCACCGATCAAACCAGAGACAATTCCAAGTGCAAGGAATATCGCTGCAATTTCAATGATATACCATTGATAACGAAGGATACCATAGATCATAAAGATGAATGCGATACCGAAGACAACAAGGATTGCCTTGTGCTTCCCGGTAAACTGCAGTTTTTCCTCATTAGTCAGGTGAAGTGTTTTTTTTCTTTCAAGATCGATATCATACACCGGGCTTGCCTGAGGGTTCTTTTTTATCTTTGCCGCATACCACATAATGAACGCAATCATACAGACCGTACTAATCACCCAGATAATGATTCTGTATTCCATTCCGGAATACATTGGCAAACCAGAAATGCTTTGTGCTATACCAACCGTAAAAGGGTTAAAAACCGCACCTGCGAATCCAGCTGCTGCGCCCAGGAATGGGATGGCAGTACCCACGATTGAATCATAGCCAAGAGAGATTGCTAAAGGGATAAATATCAGAACGAAAGGCATTGTTTCTTCCGCCATCCCAAACGTACTGCCAGCTATTGAAAAGATGACCATCGTTATCGGAATAAAGAATTTTTGCAGCTTTGGGTTTTTTGTGAGGGAGTGTGCCAATGATTGCACACCTGCACCGATCGCTCCGGTATCAGTAATCACCATAAATGCACCACCAATCACAAACAGGAATGCAATGATTTTTGCAGCAGAAACAAATCCCTCAATTGGAGCCATCAGTATATCATCAATTCCCTGAGGAGAACTTTCAATAAATCTGAAAGAATCTGCCTTCACGAGCGTACGACCATCCTTTTCAAATCGTTCATATTCACCACCCGGAAGGATCCAGGTAGAAAGAGCAACAAGCACAACGAGAATAAAAATCAGAACCAGTGTATGAAAGTGAAACCTTGAAGATGCCATTACTGCTTTTGCTCCTGTTTTCTTTTAAGATGAACGGTGCGGTTGTTCAGATCATAACGGTCACCTGCCACCAGAATAGATGTTCGTATCCCTGAGGCGTTCAGATATCCTCTGTGATCGGTGCCTTTCTGATCAATCGTAGAACCATCATAGATTACCACACTCGATTCACCGGTTACCTCTGCGATACCATTTTTCACGATGATCGCAGTTGATTCATCAATGCCAATACCTGGCAAACCAGTTTCAATTATAAGGCTGATGAGTCGGTTATGTCTTCTCCGTTTTACAAAATGCTGATCAACGATTGCATTGTCAATGAAACCAAACCCTTCTTTTGTTTCCACGTTGCCTGCAATGATATCGAGAAATGCACCGGAAGTATCCTTCGGAGCGAGTTCTTCACCCGTGATCATCACTTTACTCATAATAGCTGCGCCGGCACTTGTACCCCCCAGAACCGCACCGGCAGCGTACACTTTTCTGATGGCTTCCAACGCCCGGGTTCCCAGCAGTGCTGCTGTATGGCGCTGCTGATCTCCACCGGAAAAGAACACACCTTTTGCTGCTTCGATCAGAGCCACTACCGAATCAGAATTTGCATTCTCTTTTGTGATATAGACAGAGTTGACTTCAGTGCATCCATAGCCGGCAAATTCTTTCAGGTAGGTATTCCCTGTTTCCACAGGTTCTTCACTGGCGTTGGGTATGATAATCATCGGGGCGGAGGTACCGCCACACAGTGATACGTATTGCTGCATGAGGGCAGAGTCACGATATCCGCCACCAATAATAAAGAGTGTACCCTGATCCTGCGGATAGAGTGGCCCAAGAGTACAAAGCATCAGAGTAAGAAGTAATGTTTTTTTCATACCGTCATCATCGCTTGTGCAAGTTCAAAAGTTTTTTGCAGATCCTCATACAGAATATACTCATCATTTGAGTGAGGATTTTCAGCACCTGTACCGACATTTACGGTCATGATGCCCTTTGCATTCAGGGAGTTCGCATCACTTCCACCCCATGAGAACACAGGTTCAGGTGTCAGTGCAACCCGTTGCATTGCAACGGTGAGTCGCTTCATAACTTCCGATTCAGGGGGGATATGGTAGGGTCTGAAATCCCAATGGTAAAAGAATTCTGCGCTGCCTCCTTTTTCTGAGGCTGCATTTTCAAAGGCATTGCTGATAACAGCTGCATACTCTTCTGCGTAATGGGGATCAGTTGAGCGAACTTCGCCAATGATTTCAGTCAGGTCAGGAACAACATTCACCGCGGAACCACCATGTATCGTTCCGATATTCGCAGTAGTATGTTCATTGATTCTACCCATCTTCAGGGATGAGATTGCATTTGCAGTAATAGTAATAGCATCGATGCCCTTTTCTGGTGCGATGCCCGAATGTGCTGCCTTACCATGTACCCTAACGCGGAATGCAATGGCACCGCTGGATGCGCTCACATAACAACCAGGGCGGTGTCTGCTATCGAAAACAATACCCATTTTTGCAGTTCCATTGAGGTTTACCGCCTGGGAGCCACCAAGGGTTGTTTCCTCATGAGTAGTAAAAAGGAGGGTGAAATCTCTGAGAGGCATTTTATTTTTAATAGCACTTTTCAGGGCATACAGCAGGCACGCTACACCGACACGATCGTCAACACCAAGCACGCTCTTTCCGTCACTGGTGAGCCGGTCTTCACCATACACAGGTACCAGTCCTTCGGTACTTCTTGCGGTATCCATGTGTGCCATCAGCACCATATCTCCGCCATCATTTATCTTACAGATAATATTCCCGGTGTTGCCGCCGGTGAAGGTAGCTGCATCATCCTCATAAGGAGTATAGCCCATATCCCGCAGTTCGGATTGAATAAAGCGGGCAACATGAGACTCTTCACCAGAGAGACCAGGAATCGATGCGATCCGGATAAAATACTCGATGAGTTCCGGGTCACATTTGTAATTCTTGTTACACATTGTATAATTGCCGTAAATTTTATTTCAGAATTACAAAAAATAATGTTCTTAGTCAAGCAAAATCGTTCGCCAGAAAAAGAAAAAAGAGGATGAGTTAAGCGGATACCAGGGTATTCATAAACTCATTCCTGGAAATTTCTGTTAGAATTGATTATGAAATCAAAAAACAGGTAACATCAATTGGATTACACAGATAAAGCATACCGGCGGTGGTCAAGGTTCTTATTGCGGATAGCCGCTGTTTATAACCTTCTATGGGGAGCGTGGATCGTACTGTTTCCGCAGCATTTCTTTTCACTCGCAAGTATTGACCAACCGACCTATCCTGGTATATGGCAGGGGGTTGGAATGATTGTAGGGGTATTTGGTGTGGGGTATTGGATTGCGGGTGAAGATTACCGCAGATTCTATCCGATCATACTGGTAGGTTTTTTAGGGAAACTTTTTGGCCCCATAGGTATACTGTATAATATGTACTTCCATGGGTTCCCAGCCGAGTTTTTACTCATCTCAGTTCCCAATGATATTATCTGGCTAGTACCATTCGGTATACTGTTAACTGATGCAATGAAGTGGGAGAAGAAGCTTCGCACCCTATAAGCGCACTTATCAAAGGAAATCTCCTGCCGCACACCAGGTCACTGATTCTGAAGCAGGAGATTTTTATTTCGAGATTTAATGGAGAAGACCAGATAACCGGAGTCGCCTATCTATTTAGCCTTCTGACTGAAACATTGTTTTGATTGCTTTCAGAGATTTTGAAGGCGGAGGTAATACGCTGTAAGTCCTGGGTCAGCCGGCTCAGGTCTTCTGCTGCACGGGCTATCTGCTGAACACCCTGAGCTGATTCCTGGGCTACCAGATTAATTGATTCAATATTCTTACTGATCTGTTCTGCAGTAGCTGATTGTTCCTCACTTGTTGCTGCTACCTGATCCATCTCATGCGAGACTGTTTTGATACTCTCATTAATTTTGATGAGTGAGTCTTCCACATTCAGATTCAAATCAATTCCCTTTGCAACCACCGAGCCTGCAACCTCCATGGAGTCATTTGCATCTTTCACTTCTTTTTGAATTGAGCGGATTGTTTCTGCGATCTCTTTTGTTGCCTTCGTTGTTCTTTCGGCAAGTTTTCTAACCTCATCCGCAACAACAGCAAATCCTCTTCCCTGTTCACCAGCACGGGCAGCTTCAATAGCAGCATTCAGGGCAAGGAGGTTCGTCTGATCAGCAATATCATCAATCACCTGAGCGATTTCACCGATTGAATTAGTTTTGTTCGCCAGCGAACCAATAATACCAGCTGTATGCTGAGCGGAAGCAATAATTTCATTCATTCCATTTTTTGCTTCAGTGATCTTTGCTACTCCACCCTGAGCTTCAGCTGAGGCTTGTTTCGAATTTTCGGCAACTGTAGTAATACTTTTGGTTGAGTGGAGGATGGTAGCGGTCATTTCCTCAACTGCTGAAGCAACTTCAGAGGTTTGAGAACTCTGTTCCTGAGCGCCTGCTGCCATTTCTTCGGCTGATGATGATATCTGATTTGTGGCAGATGCGGTAGCCGATATTGCTTCAGCAACTGAGGTTATCAGTTCCCTGATCCGAACAACGGTTTCATTAAAACCATCAATCAGTTTTCCTACATCATCATCCCGCTCTTTTGTGACAGCAACAGTAAGATCACCATGTGAAAACTTATTCATTTCGATAAGGAGATCAGAAATACTCTTTTCAAGATACTTTTGCTGAAGCACGATTTCGGAAATATCCTGAACAAGTTCTATGTGACCAGTATTTCTACCCTGTGCATCCTTTTGGTAGGAAGCGGCAAGTCGCAGCCACTTCCCATTCATTTCGAAAACAGTTTCCTTAATTCCATTCCTCAAATTTTCTATTCCTTTATCGGCTCCATACTTTGCGGCGTTTTCTCCAATTACTTTTTTTCGATCGACCCCAAGGAAGTTTGCACACTCGGAGTTAACAAACTGCCACTTCAGGTCCATGTCGGTAACGGAAACAATCATCGGAACACAATCCAGTACATTTTCATACCACAGTGATTTATCTACGATATTATCTTTCATTTTGATTATCGCGTTAATGAGTTTTCCGATTTCATCCTGATTTTTTCTGTAGTTATCAAGATCAGTGTTATAATAATCCAGATTTCCCGCTGCAATCATATTGGCGGTTTCAACTGTCGTGTTTATCGGTTTTGAAATTTTTCTTGCAACTACATAACTAATCGCAATCAGAACCAGAATCAGGATGGCAATAAAGAGAAGGACTTCATTGACGACGGCGGCTACAGCCTCATCTATATCATCAATATAGATACCTGTACCGATCACCCAGCCCCAATAACTGCTGTATGCCACATAGGAGAGCTTCGGTGAGGGTTCTTGCGCACCAGGTCTCTTCCAATAGTATTCCAAGAGTCCCTGCCCTTTTGAAGTTGCGATTTTAACGAACTCGCTAAAAATTTTCGTCCCCTTTGCATCCTGGAAATCCAGGACGCTGGTGCCAACCAAATCCTTTCTGGCTGCATTCAGCAGCAAAATGCCTTTATCATCATTAATCCAGAAATAGTTATTACCATCATATTTCATGGCATCGATGCGAGCCAGTGCCAGTTTTTGTGCCTCTTCACGGGAGAGCTCCCCGTTTTTCTCCATTAAGACTGCGGCTTCAGTAAGGCTAAGTGCTGATTCTATCAGGTTGTTGAGTTGTACTTCTTTTTCCTGCATCAACGATGTTCTCAGTTCGGGGACCAGAATCCCGAACGTGAAGATAATCAGCAGCAACACCGAAGCGGCTGAAATGCTGAGGATTTTTGTGGCGATCCGCCAGTTGTTAAAGGTTTTCATGATGACCTCGAGATTGCAATTTTTAAAATCCTAATCTTCCTCTTCGGATTCCCGAAAAGGTGATTACGTAATACTATTAGTTAAACCGTGCTGTACTATTATGATACGCACTGAAAACAATTCCAACCAATTCATGGAATGAGAGAGTAATCCGATGGTTATAATTCGAGTGGGCTATTGAAGTTGAGTATTAAGGAGAATTTCTCTTTTGCTTATTATCGTATAAAAAGATAATTAGTTTAGTGGGTTTTTATGATATTTTTTTGACATTGTTCATTTATTTGCCATTCTTCGCCTCCGCTGAGTCAGGCAGTCACCTGCTATAATATTAATTATAATCTACATTATTTAACTCCTGATCTTTTACTGAAAATCTTTTGTTGAAGATTTCTTCGAAAAATTCTTTTCTATTCCCTGACAAATCAGAAAGTTGATTCATTTCCATTCGTTATAAAATATGGCATGGGTCTAAAATGCAGTACTACGATACTATCGTTACTGAACGTTGATATGAAGATTCATTGATCCTGAAGGCATGGAGGGATCAGGTAGGGTCAGACAGGTGAAGCAATAAAAAAGGATATTCCTGTCACCGCACTGTTTATGAGCGCCGGACAAGAATATCCTGAAAGATAAAAAGGGTAGATTAACTTACTGAAGAAAGAGCGTTACGTTCTTCGAGATTGAAAATCTTCTCAAGATCAAGCAGAATCAGGAGGCGGTCCTCCATCTTTGCGATCGCAGTGATATATTCAGTTTCAATCCCTGCCACCATTGACGGGGGCTGTTCAGTGATATCCTTTGAAATGCGGAGCACTTCGCTGACCTCATCAACAATAAACCCTATAGTGACTTTATTTAAGTCAACAACGATTATTCTTGATTTCTGGTCATGTTCTTTGCGCATCATATTGAGTCGTGCGCGAAGGTCAACAACGGGAATAATTCTTCCGCGCAGATTTACAACGCCATCAACAAAATCAGGAGCGTTCGGAACCTTGGTAATCTGAAACATTCTGTTGATTTCCTGCACCTTCAAGATATCGATACCGAATTCTTCATCACCAATTTTAAAACTTACCAGCTGAAGCAACTCACTGCTTTCGCCTTTATGGAGTTCTTTTTCTGCCATAATTATCCTTTCTGAATTTTTCAGGTTCTTGAAACCATTATCGGAAAAAAGTTACAGCATTTTAACGCTTTAACAGGTTTTTCTGATAATTATTTTCTCTTCCGCGATCAATTTTAAAAGTTGAGGTCAAATGCTGAAGGTCCTGGGTCAGTCTGCTCAGGTCTTCTGCTGCACGGGCTATCTGTTGAACACCGGATGCAGACTCCTGCGCCACCAGATTTATCGACTCAATATTCTTGCTGATCTGCTCTGCCGCAGAGGATTGCTCCTCACTGGCAGTGGCTACATTATTGATAACATCGACGACGCTTTCAGCAGCAGAGATGATCTTGAAGATTGAGTCCCCCGCTTTCACAGCAAGCTGTTTTCCCTGCTCAACTTCCATCGTGCCGCGCTCCATGGATTCAACAGCTCCGGAGGTATCCTTCTGAATCTGTTTGATCATGTCAGCAATTTCCTTGGTTGCCTTTGTGG